>VGIQ01000013.1 GCA_016867835.1 Calditrichota bacterium
CAACCTTGAGCGCTACCTGATGACGCCGATGCCACGCGCAGCACTGCTGTTGGGAATGGCGCTCGGCGGAATCTATATGACCGGGACCCGGGCGCTGCTGATCTATTTGGCGAGCAAGTTGTGGTTCAAGGTCTCCTTCCCGGTGGCAGATCCGTGGCTCGCGCTGGCGGTCTTTGCAGCGACCATGGCCGCGCTCTACGGGCTCGGAATGGCGATAAGTTCGCTCTTTTTTATGGCCGGTCGAGGCGTCTTCAATGCCCTCGGCCTGATGATGGAACCGATTTTCTTTCTCGGCGGGTTCTACTTCCCGGTGAAGTATCTCGGCCTATTTGCCTGGGCGGCGGCATCACTCATCCCGACCACGCTTGGCCTCGATGCCTTGCGTCAAACGATGACCGGCGCTTATCGGACTGGTTTGTTGGCTCCGGAGATCGAACTTGCAATCTTGAGCGGGATGGCGGTCGTCTTCATCACGCTATCAATCTGGGCGGTGGCAAGATTAGAGGAGATGGGTCGTCGGGAGGGAAAGTTAATCTTGAAAAATCAATAACGACCTGGTCACCTGCCACTCCAGAGGCGCGCCGCAAGACGCGGAAACTCCCCCGCGTCGATAGCCAACCTAAGTCCATCCACCTCCAGTTGCGCCAGCCCCATTCGGATAAGGACGTCAACCGCACTGCCAAGTCGCTCAGGCTCCATCGGCAGGTGCCGATGCTCGGGCCTTACTCCGGCGAGAAAGGTTACGATGTCCGGCGGCAATCGCCCCTGATGATTAAGACGAGTCTCCAACGCCACAGCCCATACCAGTTCCCGTGACGCATAGACGCGTCCGCCATCGGACAGGTAGCCCACCCCCATCGTTCCCGCCCAGTGCCAACGTTCGATGATGGGACATTCCCTACAGTCAAGGTTGAGCCGTCTTAGCAGGGCAAGCGCAGATTTTGATAGCATTCCCGGTCGTAGGTCGGCAGGACAGGCAATTCCAGCCCAGGCAAGGCTGTTGCGAAGCAACTCTGTTTCCAGCGACGACAGGGTTCCTTGCGCCAGGCAGTTCAGCAAATGTCGTGTCGTTTCACGGATTGCGTCGTCGGCAAAGGTGAGCGCCGCCAGCCGCAGCGATGATGTTGTAACGACCGGCCCATACCAACCGTAGCGCTGTGCTCCGGACCAGACCTTGTTCCAGGTGCGATCAGCGGGATGCGCATCCCGCATAAGGCGATAGGTGTTGATGCCATCGCTTGTGACGATAGCCTCTCGAATCCGTTCGACCTTGACCGACGATAGCAAACCTCCAGACAACGACCGCTCAAGTATCTGCCGGGCGAGCGCCTGCCATTTCATCCCGGCCCCGCTTCACGGCTCTGCAGCGCGACGACCACTGCGACCGCTGCGCCGCCATCGTGAGTCAGGCTGACCGAGGTTGAAGCCCAGCCGAGCCGACGACTGATGCGGAGCGCACGACCATGAAGGACGAGCACCGGCTTGCCGTTTGATTCGTGCAAGACCTCCATTTCCCGCCAGCCGACGCCCCTAAGGCCCGTCCCGAGTGCCTTGGAACATGCTTCCTTGGCCGCGATCAACGCTGCCATGCGCTCGACGCGCCCGCGGCACTGGGCGTTTTCGTGGACCGTGAAGAATCTCCGAACGAACCGTCCGTTCCAGCGTTCGTAGAGCCGTTCGACGCGGGCGATCTCAACGATGTCGATCCCGGTCGTGACGGTGAATGGCGGCGGAGGTGTGCGGGTCATTTGATCCCGATTCGCGTGCCGGCCGGAACGCCTGACGCGGTGATGGCTCGCGCTTCGGCGATGACAAACATCCGTCCTGATGAACTCCGCTCCAGGCAAAAGAGCCAGCCTTTGCGGTCGGTATGCGGCGTCAAGTCGGGACGTTGAATGAGTAAGTCCATCATGTTGCCGGGTGCAGATGCGTTTCCATCCTGCAGTCGGTCGTATCCTTCTTGCAGACGCTGGACGACACTGCGAATGGCCTGCAGTTCCTCCAGGCGCCGTGCCAATGCGACGTCAAATCCCTGCAAACGGCCCGCAACCAACGGGTCCAAGCGAATTGCCGCTTCAAAGAGGTTCAACCCGCCGTCGCCGGTCATCTTCAGATATTCGACGCCCCGATTCCAAAGCAGCGCGGCTACCTCGCTTCTAAGGACCGGATCGTTGACGAGCGCGCTGTCGAGCAGCTGAATGGCCTCTTGCGTCCGGCGCTTCTCCCGGATAACCTGCGACGCGGCAGCAAAAAGCAACCTCCCGGCGTCGGCCGAGTCGAGGCTGGCGCGATGCAGCGCGTCAAATCCTTCATCCGTCGCACCCTCTACCAGCAGTGCTGTTGCTCGCAAGCGATCTGCTTCCGGACTATTCCCCAGCGACGACAATCGCTCGAGTGCTCCGACGTAGTCTCCCGACGCAATCAGACCGCGCGCCACGAATAGCCCGTTCTCATTGCAGGACGTTAGCAATCCTGCAGTGAACAGTGCGACCACGGCGCTACGGTTCATCCGGCCTACGCCCTTCCAAGGCACCATAGTATCAGCGATTTCTGCCCGTGCAAACGGTTTTCGGCCTGATCGAAGACGACCGAATGGGGGCCTTCGATCACTCCGTCGGTAATCTCGCGCCCCCGCTCGGCGGGAAGGCAGTGCATCACAAGGCAGTGTGGCGAAGCGGCTTCAAGTAGTCGCTCGTCGAGTCGATATGGCTCGAGCAGAGACGCCCGTTCGCCAACTTTCTCCTTCTCTCCCATCGAAGCCCAGACGTCGGTGTATAGGACATCGGCACCCCGGGCGGCCGCGAGCGGGTCGTCGGTTATGGTGATCCGGCCACGGGCGCCGTCGGTCATCGCTTCGACAAAATCGCTGCCGGGATCGGTTTCGGGACGGGTGCCGACCCAGAGATCGATATCGAGCCGGTTGGCAGCGCCGATCCAGGAACGGGCAACGTTGTTGCCATCGCCGAGGTAGGCGATCTTGAGGCCTTCGACGGTCTGCAACTTCTCAAAGATCGTCAGCAGGTCGCAGAAGATTTGGCAGGGATGCTCGAGGTCGGTCAGAGCGTTGATGACCGGCACCGGTGCATAGTGAGCAAGTTCGACGACGTCCGACTGTTTGAAAGTGCGGATGACGATCAGTTGAGCGAACCGGCTTAAGACGCGCGCAACATCAGCGGTCGTTTCCCGTTTACCCAACTCGATCTCGCGGTCGGTAATGAACATCGCATTTCCGCCCAATTGCCGGATGCCGACCTCGAAGGATAACCGCGTCCGGAGACTTGGCTTGTGGAAGATGAGCGCGGCCTCTTCCCCACTGAGCGGCGTTGGACATTCGCCGGAACGGGTGCGGTCCTTGAGGTGGACAGCGTGATGGAGGAGATGGAGCAGATCGGCTCGCGTGAGGTCGGTCAGATTGAGAAAGTCTCGGGGCTGATTTGACATAGGTGGTAATGTGTGATATGGATTATAGTTACTACTTGGTGCTGTTAGTTCTTGTCTTCTCCCACCTGCTTCGCGGGGGGGTGTATAGACCGGACTGATGGGTAACAAACTGCACCAAGTCGTGCTAACGGAATGGAAGGAATCCACCTCCCGGCCCCTCGCGCTTCTCCACTTTCACATCCCGCAACTGCTGCGCTTTGACCGAGATGTTCAGATAATAACCCTGTCCAACGCCGGTCGGATTCCAGGTAAAACTGCCCTGCCAGCAATGAAGATCGCGCTGGATACTGATGCTGACTGCAGAGATTTGTTGGTTGACAAAATCGTAGGTGAACGAGTTGCCGACCTTCCAATTTTTCGTCGCCTGCAGATCTAAGTTGAACGACCCCCAGACATCGCGGGTGATGTCGTTCGGATTCGATCGCCGCTCTCCGTAGCGAAGCGAAACACCGGACTGCCACGGCATCGGAGAAGGCTTCCAGTCTGGCGGTGTTGCAATCCGCCGGGCCGTGTCGGAGAGCGCCGTTCGTGAAGTGTCGCGCGGTGTCGGCTTAGCCGCTCCGCCGCTGAACTTGAGCGACGTCGTCAGATTGAAGGATAGAAGCCGCAGTCCGTTCGGCGCCGGCTTTTCGACCGCATAGTAATCGGCACCGCCATCAGGTCTCGGTATAGCCTCAAGGCCGTAGAAACTGTGGCTCGCGGTCAAATCGAAACCGAGCCCCGATACACCGGGCAGGACGCCCTCTCCCATCGGACGAATGCGCAGTGAGGTCGCCAGATCCGACCATTTCATCGAGTCGGCAGCGAAGTTATGCGACGTCCCCATCCCGACGCTGAAGAGTTCCCCCTTGACCTCTTTCTCCTTCACCAGCCGCTTGTATTCGAAGAGGTTCTCCATACCGATGGAGAGCGCTTCATGCTTGCCACGCGGCGTCGCGCCGTAGAGGTTTCCGCCAAAGCGGTCGTAGTAGAGCCTTCGCCCCGACGTGCCCTCGAAGCGGTCGTAATAACCCCACTCCGGGTCCGAAAAGTCGGGTATCCAGGTGAAACCGAGCGACGGCGACAAGGTATGCCGGATCGCCTGCACACCGAATATGCGCGGCCGAAAGATGCCGTAGAGCCGGGTCGATAGACCGATCCCGGTGCTAAAGGTTCTACGAGTCCGAAACTCTTTATGTTTCGTCGTATCGACCCGCCCGGCGCTGTCCCGCTCGAAGGTGAACCATTCATCCTGCCAGGTCTCGGTATAGGAAATACGCGGTGTCAGAGCCAGAACGCCGAACGGCTTGAACGATCCGGTGAAGCCAAGGTCATGCCGGATGCCGCCTTGGGCTCGTGAGATTTTCGATTCGTCAAGGAGCCGGATCAGCGAGTCGCCCGATTCTACAAACCGGGTCGTCTTCACCGGCGTAACGGTCGATCGGTTTTGCCCCTGGCCGCGATAATTCCAGAAGATACCGTGCCACCACGCCTGCTCGTCGGGCTTGGAGCCTTCCGGCGGTGGAATGAGCGGCGACTGGCTGCGGCTGAATGAGGCTTGCGGTAGAACGATCGTTTCCCTGCCGGTGGCGAGATTCCGGTCGTGATGGAGGTTGAGCGAGCCGCTGTAGGGTGTCCCGGCCCAGCGCTTATTGAACGTCGCGTCGGAGCGGACCTCCTGCCGCAGGCGGTCGTCAAGGTTGTGGTAGTAGTCCTTATAGACCGTCGCATCGGAGACGAAAGTCGCCGCGATAATCAGGTTGGCGGTCGGCGAGAGTTCGTGCGAATGGTTGAGCGTCAAGTCCCACTGCCGCTTGCGGACGGCGCCCTCCTGGCGGTTGATGTAGGAGCCGGCGAGGCTGCCGCGCAGGAGATAGCGCAGCGCATAGGAGAGGTTTGCGCCGGTCAGAATGCCATAACGCTCGTAGTAATCTATCCGCGCCTGGGCATCCCAATAGTCGTTAGGGGCGTAGTAGTAGCCGAGACCGGTGAAATACCTCCCCTGCGAGGACGATTCGCCATAGGTTGGCACAATAAGCCCCGACCTCCGTCCACCGCGCGCGGGGAAAACCCCGAACGGCACTATTGCCACCGGAACCGGCCCAAACATCAGCACTACCGGTCGAGCGATCACCTTGTCCTTGACCACGAGTTTCATATCGCGGCTCCAGAACGAATAGTGCGGATCCGAGAGGTCGCAGGTGGTGTAGTATCCCGTCCGGATGTTGTAGATCTCCGGATCGACCCGCTTGATCGTCCCGCCCCGATAGCGCCCTTGCTGGTAGTCGGTTTCGCCGGCCTTTACGACGCCCTGCCGGGTCTTTAGGTCATAGGTGAGTTCGCGGCCGGTCACGACCTGTTCGCCATCGATCATTTTCACCGGGCGGGGTCGTTTCGGAAGCGGGCGCGTGGTGCGATCTTCCGCCTCAACACTGGAACTATCCCCCGTTTCGGTCGTATCTTCAAGGACGGCGGGAAGTTCAATTTCTAACCGATCGTCCTGTGCGAGCGCCGAGTCGCTCCGGGCGGTCAAATGGTCGTCCTGCCAGCGGACGTCGATCCGGGCGGCTTCGAGTTCCATCGACTTGTAATGAATCCGGGCGTTCCCGTCGAAGCGGGTGAATCTCGGATCGAAAGTAAAGAGGATGCGGTCGGCGGAGTAGATCAGGACGCTGTCAATTCCAGCCGCAGGAGGTTTCAACGACGGGACAAGGGTATCGCCGGCGGTTGTATCGGGCATTTCCGGTAGGACCGAAGCGTCCGGAATCTCACCTTGAGCACCGGCAACTGGAGCGCAAATTGCAACTAAAGTGAGGCCGATAATGAGGATGACGATTTGGAGTCCCAACGAATATGAAGTACGGCGTGTAGTATCTAATAGGTTGACGATCGAACAGTCCCCAACTCTGTAATCGGCTCTCAAAGCGAATAAACGATTCAATTTACACTTGAATACCGTTCCAGTCCAATCTTCCGGCGGGCAGTGAAGCCCCGGAAACCTTTCCTTACCAGGTCCTATACTGCAGCAGCCGTAGCCTCAACACTTGCGCTACTGGCACTGCCGCACTTCCTCATTGCGCTCGATCAGGTCCCGCCCGAAGCCGATCCCGCCCGTGCCGACAGCATTCTCCTTAGATTCATTCAGAAGTCGTGGTATGCGCACCCCGACCTCGATGCTATGAACCGGATGACCGACGCCGTCCGGGCTCGGGGCCGAATGACCTACTCGTGGATGAATCCGGAGTTTCGGGTCGGGGTGATGGGGCTGCCAGTCAGTTTCGACTTTCACGAAGACGAAGCTACTGCCGTAACCTTCGGCGTCGGGCAGAAGATTCCCTTTCCGGGCAAGAATCCCGCCGCTCGCCGCGCCTCTGATGCCGCCACTGCCGAATCGCGCCACGAACTCCTCCAGGCCCGCAGCGAAATGGCCGCGATGACGGCGATGGCTTATTACGATCTGGCCGGCGCTATCGAACAGCGAACCATCCTCGAGCAAGGCCGGCTCCTGATCGAGGAGATGATCGCCGCGGCGCAAATCATGACCGCTTCGGGGATGAGCGGCCAATCCGACATCCAGCGCGCGCGCCTCGAACTACAGGAGTGGCAGATTCGAATCTTCGCCGCCGAGGGACTGATCGGCAGCAAGCGCGCCGAACTGGCTTATGCCGTCGGCGCCGAAGACCTGACCGAAGATGAGTTGGAGCAGGTGCACCTCCCGTCCGACTTCCCCCGCATTCTACCGGTTGACTCGCTGCTTGAGAGGGACGTCATCGACCGGACACCTGTCGTTCGGAATGCCCTTGCCACTGCTAAAGTCTCCGAACTGGCTCTAAAGCGCGCGCAACTCGAGTATTATCCCGACGTCGAACTGATGCTCAACTATGACCTGAGAAGTTACGTCAACACCCCCGGCGGCATCGATGAGCATGGTGAGCCCGTGATGCCAGGCCGGATGGATATGGATGATATGATCTCGGTCGAACTTTCGTTCCCACTGCCGCTATGGCGCAAGGGGAACCAGGACGCGCAAGTAGAGGAGATGCGCGCGATGCACCGGAGGTCGCTGGCAACCGTCGCCGACGCTCGTCTCGCCGAAATCAAGCGCATCCGGGAACTGCACGTACGGTGGAAGGAGCAGGCCGACTGCTGTGAGTTCGTCCGGACCGATCTCCTCGTCTCGTCGGAGGCTCTATATAAGGCGGCGCTTGCGGACTACCGATCCGGCAAAGCCGACCTGATGGCCCTGACCGAGGCGCGAATGAAGAAGATCATGGCTGAAATGGAGTGGACGATGTCCCTGGCTGAAGTTTGGGCGCTGCGCGGGCAAATCATGGCCCGCCTCGGGAGCGGAGGGTTTGCTCCCGACAGCCCCGAGTTATCAAGAGCGGAGGAACCGTCGCAATGAGCGAACCGCGCAAGATACCATCCTGGCTGGTGATCCTCATCGCGGCCAGTCTCGTGCTGAACGGCATCTTGATCGCCGGCCGGTTCATGAGCCGGTCTGGAGGCGCATCCGATGGCGCCGCAAATTCCGGCGATCTCTACGTCTGCCCGATGCACCCGCAGGTAACCTCCAACCGCCCGGCCGATTGTCCCATCTGCGGAATGAAACTGGTAAAGCGGCAGGCTTCCGGCGGCGGCAGCGAAGTTGCTGCGCTTGCCGGGACGGTCTCGCTCGACCCGACCCAGCGCGTCCTCGCCAACGTGAAGACCGGCCGCCCGGAGCGATTGACGTTCAAGCCGGGACTTGAAGTGCCGGGGGTGATCGCGGCGCGCGATGAAGGCCGCTGGCGCGTCTCAACTCGCGCCATGGGCCGCGTCGAACGGCTCTATGTCTCAACACCGGGAATGGAGGTCCGGGCCGGTGATCCGCTTTACGACCTCTACAGTCCCGATCTTGCCTCGGCGGCACGGGAATATCAAGTCGCCGGCTGGTATCCCGACACGTCCGTCCGGCAGGAGTTTCTTGCCGCCGCCCGAGCCAAACTGCTCGGGCTCGGCCTCGAACCGGGTCATATCGAAAGCGTCTCCCGCGGCGTAGAGACGGCTGAAACCTTCACCTTTCACGCCGCATCGAACGGCACGCTCATCGAACGGCTCGCGGCCGAGGGCGACTGGCTGATGTCGGGGATGGGGCTGCTGGAGTTCGCCGACCTGTCCGAAGTATGGGTCGAAGCGGCGGTGTCGGAGCAGGACATCCCTGCTGTCCGGGTGGGAATGGAGGTCGAAATCATGGCCGGCAAATCCGGAACAGACCTGTTGAACGCAACAGGCCGAATCGTCAGCCTCTCGCCGTCGCTCGATACCGGGCTGCGAAGGCTGAACTTCCGCGCCCTCCTCTCGAATCGCAGCGGTCGATGGCAGGTCGGGCAGTTCGTAAAGGTCCGTATTGCCACACATAAGGCATCCGAAGCGCTGGCTCTGCCCGAAGACGCCCTCCTCGTCTCGGGACGGGGGACCGCGGTCTGGGTCGAAGTCGAACCGGGGCATTACGAGCCGCGCCACGTAACGACCGGCTCCCGTCAGGACGGTATGGTCGCGGTCCTGGACGGGATTACGATAGACGATGTCGTCGTCTTCTCAGGCGGCTATCTGATCGACAGCGATGCGCAGATTAAACGGCTCGGCTCGGGGCACAATCACGGTGCGAAAGTGAGTCCTGGTGAAGAGCAAATGAGCGGAGCGTCGGACAATTCAGGGAAGGTGGAGAGCCATCAAGACCACTCCGGACACGGCGAAGCAAAGCCTGCCAAGAAGTCTGAAGGGGCTTATTACTGCCCCATGGACCCGGAGGTATCCTCGGACCAGCCGGGCGAACGGTGCCCCAAGTGCGGGATGTTTCTGGTGAAACGGGAGGGATAGTTCCAAGGCATGGTCCATAACCCAAAGCCTGACGTTCTATGATTGAACGGCTGATCGAATGGAGCCTCCGCAATCGGGCGATTGTCCTTATGACGACGCTCTTCCTGGTGCTCTGGGGCGTTTGGGCGCTCTACCGGACGCCGGTTGATGCGATTCCCGATCTATCGGACAATCAGGTCATTGTGATGACCGACTGGATGGGGCGCGCGCCGCGGCTGGTCGAGGATCAGGTAACCTATCCGCTCCAGACGGTGATGCAGGGTATGCCGCGGGTCAAAGCGGTGCGCGGACAGTCGATGTTCGGTCTTTCGATGGTCTATGTGATTTTCGACGACGACGTCGATATCTACTGGGCGCGGTCGCGGGTGCTCGAGAAGTTGAGCGAAATCCAGGGCCAATTGCCGCCTGGCGCCATGATGATGCTTGGCCCCGACGGCACCGGTGTCGGACATGTCTATTGGTATACTGTCGAGGGTAAAGACTACGATCTGGCGCAACTTCGCTCGATCCAGGACTGGTATCTAAGGCTCGGCCTTTCGTCGGTCGAAGGCGTTGCCGAGGTTGCATCCATCGGGGGCTTCGTCAAGGAGTATCAGGTCGAACTCGACCCCGCCAAACTGATCTCCTACGGCGTTTCAACGATGGAGGTGATGGATGCCGTCCGTAACTCCAATATCGACGTCGGCGGCGGTCTGGTCGAACGTTCCTCGATGGAATACCTGATCCGCAGTCTCGGCTATGTCCAGCGGAAGCAGGACCTTGAGCAAATCGTCATTCGTGCCGGCGCAGGCGGTGTGCCGATCACCGTCGGCGATGTGGCCACGGTGCAGATGGGCGGGCGCATCCGGAGAGGGCTGCTCGACAAAGACGGCGAAGGCGAGGTCGCCGGAGGCATCATCGTAATGCGCTATGGCGAGAACGCCAGCGATGTGATCGACCGCGTCAAGGTGCGCCTGGACGAACTGCGACGCGGCCTGCCGCCCGGCGTCGAAGTTAAGATGGCCTACGACCGCTCGGATTTGATCGTCCGTGCCGTCAACACTCTCCGCAATACGCTGATCGAGGAAATCCTGATCGTCTGCGCGGTGATCATGATCTTCCTCCTGCACTTCCGCTCGGCGCTGGTGGTGATCATCGCGCTCCCGATTGCGGTCGTCGCGTCGTTCATCGCAATGTATTACCTGAAGGTTTCGTCGAACCTGATGTCGCTCTCGGGAATCGCCATTGCTATCGGAGTGATGGTCGACGCCGGGATCATCGTTATGGAGAATGCCTACCGACACCTCTCTGAGGGCGGTGAAGCCGCCCGGCGCGACATTATCGGAACGGTGGCGGCGTCGTGCCGGACGGTCGGGCGGCCGATCTTCTTTTCGATGGCGATCATCGTGCTCTCGTTCGTGCCGGTCTTCCTCCTTGAAGGGCAGGAAGGGAAACTCTTTTTCCCCCTGGCTATGACCAAGACCGCGGCAATGGCTTTCTCGGCATTTCTTGCAGTTACCTTGGTGCCGGTGCTCTGCACGTTCTTCCTGCGCGGCAAACTCCGCCCCGAAGATGCCAACCCGCTCAATCGCTACCTCAACTCCCTCTACCGGCCGGTTCTGGCTTGGGCGCTGAAGTTCAAGTGGACGACTATCGCCATCAACGCGGGGGTGCTGGTCTTCACCGCCTGGCTGGCATTCAGGATCGGGAGCGAGTTCATGCCGGCGCTCGACGAGGGCAGTCTCCTATTTATGCCGACGACGCTCCCCAACGTCTCAATCACCGAGGCAAAGCGGATCCTTCAGGTCCAGGACAAGATCATTAGGTCGATTCCGGAGGTCGATCTGGTGCTCGGCAAGGTCGGCCGGGCCGAAACGGCGACCGATCCGGCGCCGGTCTCGATGATTGAGACGATTATCCTCCTGAAGCCGCATCACGAGTGGCGCAAAGGCCTCACCCGCGACGACCTGATCGCCGAAATGGATGCCAAACTGCAGATTCCCGGCGTCGCCAACGGCTGGACGCAGCCGATCATCAACCGGATCAACATGCTGGCGACCGGCGTTCGGACCGACCTCGGGATCAAGATCTTCGGGCCCGATCTGGTGGAACTGGAGAGGCTCGCCATCGAAGCCGAGAACATCGTCAAGAAAGTGCCCGGCGCAGCGGACGTTTTTGCCGAGCGGACCATCGGCGGCAACTATATCGACATCATCCCCGACCGGGCGGCTCTGGCGCGCTATGGCCTTACGGTCGGCGAGGTCCAGTCGGTGATCGAAGCCGCAGCCGGGGGGATGATTGCCACCACCACCGTCGAAGGCCGCGATCGCTATCCGGTGCGGATTCGCTATGCGCGTGACTTTCGCGACTCGCCGGAGGAACTTGGAAAGATCCTGCTGTCGGTCCGCATCGCCGGCTCAAGCGGTGTATCACCGGGAGCGATGAGCGGAATGGGAGGAGGTGCCTCATCTTCGTTTGCGACCGCCTCGAGCGGACGTCCCCTCGCCGTCTCGGCGGTCGGAGCCGCCTTCATACCGCTCTCGGCAGTAGCCGCAATCCGCGTCGCCGACGGCCCGCCGATGATCAGTTCCGAGAACTCGCTGCCGCGCTCGGTCGTTTTTCTCAACGTGCGGGGGCGCGATCTGGGTGGATTCGTTTCCGAAGCAATGGCGACCCTAAAGGCGGAGTTACAACTTCCGCCCGGCTACTTCGTCCAATGGTCGGGACAGTGGGAGCATCAGGTGCGAGCCCGGCAGCGGCTAATGATCATCGCGCCGCTGGGGTTGGTTCTTATCTTGATCCTGCTATACTTTGTCTTCCGCTCCTGGACCGAAGCCGGCCTGGTGATGCTCTCGGTGCCATTTTCGCTGACCGGCGGTGCGATCCTGATTGCGGCTCTCGGCTTCAACTGGAGCGTAGCCGTATGGGTGGGATTCATCGCTCTCTACGGGGTCGCCGTCGAGACTGGTGTGGTGATGGTCGTCTATCTGCACGAAGCGCTTAATCATGCCCTTCATAGGCAAGCGGGTAAGGACCTTGCGGTCGGGGAACGGGTGATGATCGGCCGGGATGACCTCTACGGGGCGATTATGACCGGCTCGGTCGCGCGGCTTAGGCCCAAATTGATGACTGTAGGCACCTCTATGATTGGCCTGTTGCCGATTTTATGGTCGCACGGCACCGGCGCCGACCTTATGCAGCCTATAGCCGCTCCGATGATCGGCGGGCTGCTCACATCGGCGGTGCACGTCTTGATCGTAACACCGGTCATCTTTGCCCTAATGAAGGAACGTGAACTCCGGCAGGGTGGAATCAAGTATGCGGAAATGGGATGAGGGAGGATCAAGGCTCAAGGCTCAAGGCTTAAGGCTTAAGGTTTTGACTTTGAACGCCGTGGCGAGTAATCAGCATAAATGATCGTGCAGAAAAGAGTTGACTTAGAGGGCGGACATTCTTGTCCGCCCTGCCTAATAGGAACTTCTCATCAGGGCGGACAGGAACGTCCGCCCTCCAGGAACGGCAACAATAGACTGCACCACTTGATATTGGCAGAACCCATCCATTATTCTCTCTCATACGAGACGCAAGAGAACACAGCGTCCAGCTACAGGACATAAGCCTTGAGCCATAAGCCCCGATGATTGGCATCTTCGATTCCGGTATCGGCGGACTCACCGTCGCTGCGGCAATCCGGCAACTACTGCCGGCCGAGCGTTTGCTCTACCTCGGCGACACCGCCCGCGTTCCTTACGGGACGAAATCACCGACGGTGATCCGGCGCTATGCGCTCGAGTGCACCATGTATCTCTTGGAGCAAGGCGTCAAAGCCGTCGTGGTGGCATGCAACACCGTCTCTGCGGTGGCTTTGCCGCGCCTTCGCGAGATGCTGAGCGTTCCGCTGATCGGCGTGATCGAACCGGGCGTGGAAGCGGGATTAAAGACGACCGTCAAGGGCCGGATAGGGATCCTCGGGACGCCCTCAACAATTGCGTCGCAGGCCTATCAATCCCGCCTCAAGGCGCTCCGTCCCGACGTCGTCCTGCGCAGCATTGCCTGTCCGCTCTTTGTGCCGCTGGCTGAGGAGGGACTGGGCGACTCGGAACTGGCACGACAAGCCGCCCGGTACTACCTATCGCCCTTGAAGCGAAACAAGATTGACACGCTGATCCTCGGCTGCACCCACTATCCGCTTCTGAAAAGCGCGATCCAGTCGGCGGTCGGAGATGACGTCCGACTGGTCGATTCAGCCGGGACGACCGCCGGAGTCGTCCGCGAAATCCTCCTGCGCGAAGGCCTCTTGCGCACTCACGGCAACGGCGGGATCGAATGCCTCTTCACCGACCTGGCGCCCCGATCGGAGGCCCGGCTGAACAGGTTCTTCGGTGGTCAGGTTGAGAAGATCCGCAAGGTTACGTTGGAATAACGACCGACCGCACCACCCTGTTTGACAACTGACCCTCCATGCCCTATCTTATAAGGATGGAAGCTTCCCCTTACCATCCATCCCGGAGCATCAGGAGAATCAAGATGTTCAGACTTAGCCCCACGCTGGTTGCGCTCTCTTTGCTGGCTGCCGCCTCTAACATTCATGCGCGCATTATCAACCTGCCCGACGACGCCGGGACGCTCCGCGCTGCCGTCGAAGCCGCCGATGCGGGTGACACGATCCTCGTCGCGCCGGGGGAATATCGGGGGGATGGCAACGTCAACGTCGGCATTGCGGAAGCGTTGACGCTCCTCTCGACGGATGGTCCACTCGAGACGATCTTCGACGGCGAAGGCGCCGATGCGCTGCGCGGCTTGACGGTGCAAGACGTCCCGATCCATATCGTTGGCTTGACCTTCACCCGGTTCACCGATGGAGCGGTGCAACTGAGCGGCAGCGAAGGTTTCTCGATCTCCGATTGCATCTTTACCCGGAATCAAAGATCCGCCGGTGGAACGCAGGGCGCGGCACTACTGCTTCTTGCGACATCGCGGGGGACGGTTGGGAGTTCGCTATTTGAGGAAAATGTGGCCGCCGGGTCGGGTGCGGCAATCTATGCCACTGTAAACTCCGCAGTCGGAGCAGCGGACTGCCAATTCCTCGGCAACCGGGCAGTGCGGTTCGGCGGCGCGGTCATCACCAACTCCGATGCCGCAGGTCGGTTCCAAAGATGTCTTTTTCAAGGCAACAGCGCGGGGATCGACGGCGGCGCGGTGACGTCGTCGGTGCGCGGTATATCGACCTTCGATTTCTGCACCTTTGTCGAAAACCGCGCCACCGGTCTGGGAGGCGCCATCTATGCCGGGTCGAATGCCAACCCGCAAATTTCCGACTGCATTTTTCAGGGCAACAGCGCCGAGCAGGGCGGCAACCACGTCTTCGGCCAGGAAGACCGGTCGGGGTTGATCACGATCGCCTTCAGTAACGTCGAGGGCGGCCTCGACGATGCCGGCAATGTCGAAGCCGGCGAAGGAATCATCGATGTCGAACCGCAGTTCGTCGAAGGCCGGCCGCCACTCTGGGGAAGCGGAGACTATTACCTCGATCCCGAAAGCGGCTGCATCGACGCCGGGTCGGGTGGGGCAGATGGCCTCGGGGTTGCCAATTTCACCACCCGCACTGACCTCGCCGGCGACGACGGCACCGCTGACCTCGGCTTCCACTACGATCCGGCCGCCATCCCCATCTACGGGCACCTCGTCGGTCGGGTTACCGACCTCCTGACCGGCGATCCGGTCGCTGGAGTTCGGATAATTTCAACCCTGCGCCAAAGTGCCGTAACCGACGACGACGGACGATTCGTCATCGCTCCCGCCCGCATCGGACGCTTCAGATTGACTGCCACGAAGGAGTGGTTCGCCGAAGCGGTCATTGAGGGCCTTGAACTGGCTGAAGACGAGACGCTCGCGGTCGATGTCGAACTTCGCCGCTCGATCTTCACGGCGCCCGACCGAATGCTCTCCGCGGCTGCCAACAGCGGCGATACGACCTTTGTAGCATTTAGTATATCGAATCCCGGCAACCATCCGGTCGAGTGGCGGGGCGAAACCCGCCTGCGTGAGGAGTTTAACGTCGCGCCTTGGGAGCGTCGCGAAACGCTGCCGGCCGGTGAATTGACGCGCGATTCCCGCCTGCAGGGCGTGGCGTTCGACGGCGAATTCTATTATGTCTCCGGATCCGCCGATGCCAACACTAATATCATCTATGTGTTTAACCGGCAGCGTGAACTGGTGCGGCAATTCAATCAGCCCGGCTTGACCGCAACCGGTATGCGGGATCTTGAATGGGACGGAGAACGGCTCTGGGGAGGCGACGAACGGGTTGTCTTTGGCATGACGCCCGACGGCGAAATCGAAGTGCGCTTCAATACGCCGATCAACCCCATCTCGGCGGTCGCCTGGGACGAGGAGCGAGGCTTGATCTGGGTCGCCGGGCTGACCCAGGATATGATTGGCTATGACCGCGAAGGCAACCGCCGCGCCGATCTAAGGCGTAACGGCTTGCGACTATATGGCATCAGTTACTGGCGCGGCGACCCCGACGGATTTCCGCTCTATGTGATGAACACCCCCGACGGCAATCATCCGGCGGTCCTTTTCAAGATGAATCCGGCGAACGCCGAGACCTTGCGGGTGGTCGATATTGCTGAGCGAGCCGTCGGATCCGCGGGAGGCATACAATTCAGCCTCGACTACGACGCCTATTCGGTCGTCCTGCTGCACCTCGCCAATGACGGCGCCAACGACCGGATCGACGTCTGGCAGGTAGATGCGAGGCGCGACTGGGCGTGGATCGAACCGGGAGGAGGCGTCATTGAAGGCGGTGAAGAAGCGGAAGTCATCCTCACTTTCGATGCCCGAAACCTGTCGAACGGCGTCTATGAAGGTGAGATATTTATTACCCATAATGCCTTTCCGGGCGAGACGACTGTTCCCTACGAGTTGGAAGTTACCGAGGGCCCGGTCCGTGCCGAACGGCGAGTCGATCTCCGTTTCGGATGGAACCTCGTTTCGGTCAACCTGACACCCGACGAGGATGATATCCGGGCTATCTTCGCGCCTTTGGTAGAAGCCGGGACACTCGCACTGGTGAAGGATGGCGCCGGCCGGTTCTATTCGCCAGGTCGCGACTTCAACAATATCCCCGGTTGGAACGGGTCCGAAGGCTACCGGGTGCGGATGCTCCGGCCAGGAAGGGTTAGTCTGACCGGGGTGACGATTCCTTCCGGCGAGCCGATTCCCCTTGCCCAAGGCTGGCAACTGGTCAGTTACTACCCACGCCGTGCCCTAGACCCGATGCGGGCCCTCGGCGGGCTTGGCGAAGCGCTTATCATCGCCAAAGACGGCGACGGCAATTTCTATGCGCCGGCTTGGAACTTCAGTTCGATGGGCAACCTGCGCGAAGGTCAGGGGTATGCTCTGAAGGTGTCCGAGGATGCCGAACTGGTTTGGGGAGGCGGGAATCAGGCGCAAGCCGGAGGGTTGGAAATCGTCCGCATCGAGGCGGCACCCTGCCTCTTTGAGCGTCCTTCTGCCACCGGCCATGACATGAGCCTGTTACTCCTGACCGATCCAGCCATAGTTGGCGAGGCGGCAGTTCAGACTCGTGACGGCCGTCTCGTAGGTGCGGCAGTAATGCGTAACGGCAGATGCGGCATCGCTGTCCGGGGCGACGACCCGGCTACGGCGGAAGTCGATGGAGCGCGGGAGGGGGAGCCTCTGGAGGTCGTGATAATGACCGCATCCGGGAACAATCACCGCATCGAGACGGATGTCGTCTATGTTTCAGATGGCTTTACGGTAATCGAGGCAGCCAGTTCTGAAGCAAATCTTCCCGAGACGTTGGAATTGCTGAGGATCCACCCCAATCCCTTCAATGCTGCACTAACAATCGAATTTGGACACCCGTTGGAGGGGAGGTATTCCCTTGCGGTCTATGACCTAAGTGGACGCAGGATAAAGGTATTGGAGGAAGGCGCGGGCGGACCCGGGTTGGGGCGGGCGATGTGGAAGGCTGGGGATGCACCGGCAGGGCTTTATCTGGTGCAACTGGTGACCCCCTCCCGACGCCTCGTCCGTAAGGCGACACTGCTGAAGTAGCAAAACAGGTTAGACCCAAACGAAACGCGACGCCTTCACGAGGCGTCGCGTTTCGTTTAGACCAGTCTTTCCGGCTCGCTTCGCGGCGGTGCGACCAGATGCGCGCCTGCCGAGCGTTCTATCAAACGCAGCCGGATCAAGACCTGCAGCACAGCAATGCGCACTCGCATCAGACCGATCCGGGTTCTCCACCCCCATAGCCAGATCATTTCTATCCCCATTTCAATGTTTCAATCGTTCGATGAGCCCCGCCGCTGGAGGCCGGTTCAATCCGCCTTCAGGAAACGACTATTTCAAAAATCAATATAGTCCACACTGTTAAAGTCAAGTGTGACGGCGGGCAATTTAGGCCTCGCGCTCAAATTTTCCCGCATTCTCGATCAGACCTTTGGCGATCTGCTCGCGGACTTCAGGTTGGTCATAGTAACCGGAAGCCAAGCGCTGGCGCAGTCCGGCAACTTCTTCCGTGGTGAGCGGCGGTATTGGATGACTCTCGGGATCCTGCGCCAGACGTCGCGCGGTTTCGGCTCGGACCTCAGATTGGTCGTAAAATCCACTCTTAAGTCGTGCTCGAGCGGCGTCAACTTTGTCCCGGCGAACATCGGGCAGGGCTTCATAGATCAGTTTGGTGCCGTTAAGGGCGCGGGCATCGGCTTCTGCCTGACGATTGATCTCAGCGCGATCGAAGGCTTCCTGAGAGGCAAGCGGAAAGCGCTCTTTGGGTGCTGCTTTCTCAACCGGGCGTGCCGGTGCAGCCGGTGCGACGCCGCGAAGGGGATGTTGGGGATCGATTTTCATCAGCGTCTCCTATGAAACTAAGGCCGCTGCAGGAGTAGCCTGCTGGCGGTTCTGACGGACCACCTCCCGCCAGGTCTCGCGCAAGTCTTCGAGCAGTTTGATTGCCATGTCGAGCGGCTCACTGGTGTTGCCGACATTTGCTAGCGTGATCTGACGTTCAATATAGGCATAGGCTTCACCCAGAGCCGCCGCCACTTCGCCACCGGCGTCGGGTCGCAGCGACGAGCGAAGCTCGCCGACGATGTCGAAGGCTCGTGCGAGCCATTTACCCCGCGCGACCTTGTCGCCTTTGGCTATGCACTCAGCAGCCGCCCGACAGAACCGGATCGCGGCGTCATACGAAGCCAGAATGAGAGCGCCCTGGTCGGCAGTGTCGTAGCGCACCTGATTGTAGCGCTGATAGGGATTGTAGGTAGTCATCAATATACGACAAATTAAGGCATTGAGCCGTTTTAGCCGCTCAGTGCGGCGTTAAGATAGTTACTTTGAGACCGCAACTGCCCCACCAACGACTCCATCACTTGAAACCGGCGGTTGTAGTTTTCTTCAATCCGTTTCAGGCGCGCCTCCCAACTTTCGATGCGGGAGTCGAGGCTCTTGATTGTGTCGTTGATTCGGTCGCGGTTATACTTAAGTCTTCCGTCGAGGTCGTCGGTAAGGCCTTCGATCTTCTCCGCAAGAAGCGATGACAGTCCCTTATAGACCCGCACCGTCCCGCTAATGCTGGAAGGTCCGTCTCCCGGATTGGTCAGAAGAAGGAGCAAGCCTTCGACGGCACTCCCAGTCTTACCCGCCAGGAGGCTGTTGCCGTGGATATTTCCATCCTCGCCGCCGATGGCGTTGGTCCCGCCGGAGTCGATCTTACCATCGGCGTCGTAAGAGATGGTAAAAGCATACTCTCCCCCTTGGGTCGCGTAATTGTTACCTGCGACACTGACGAAGCCGCTCGATGAGGTGGCGTCGAAAGCCAAAAGCCGGGCGACGGCGGTCGCATCAGCATCGAGGGCGGCTTCAAACTTCTTTGCATCAAGCGCTAACCTTCCGCCCGTTCCAATCGAAATCCCGATCTGTCCCAAACTCCGGTAGGTATCGTCTTCCGTCGTCCCGGGGATATTGGCCGCGACAAGCGCGGTTAGTTGCTGCTTTAGACTTCGAGCGAGCGAATCGCCGGCCAGCGGGCCGGCAACCTTGGTCTCGGCATTGTAAGCGGTCAGATTGGTGACCGTCGTGATCACATCGTTGAAGTCGCGGATCAGGTTGTTCACCTTATCCTTGACCGATGCCTTGTCGAGAGCGATCACAAGGGCGATGGCTTCTCCCGCCGAATCGCTCTTCAGATTCAAAGTTACACCCGGCAGGATGTTTTCAACCGTATTCGATGCCGATTCTATCCACGGGACCGGCCAGCCCCAGCCGGGATCGGGAAAGCCATCTACCCGAAGGCGGGCGTTTTGAGCGGTCTGGGTGGAATCCCATTCGGACGCATCGAAGTCGTCGCCGTCGCCGAGGTCGGTCGGATTGCCGCCGGTGTCAAGGATCGAAATGGTGTTATCTTCGCCGGTATCTTCACCGGTAAGAACCAGGTGATAGGCCGTCGCCCCACCGCTGCCGTCATTCAGTATCGAAGCGCGCACCCCGGGATTATCGGGGTCGTTGTTGATCAGGTTCACCAGTTGTGTCAGCGTCGTACCGTCGGGCACAGAAACCGACACCGCAGTGGCGCCAAATTGATAAGAAAAGGTCTGGTCGTCGCCGCTGTCGTTGACGGGGGTGCTATTGGCATCAGCCCAGCCGGTCGAGTGAACGAGGATATGACTGGTGGCGACCTGGTCGATCAGGACGGAATGGGTGCCGGCAATGGCTGAGGCTGAAGCGGTGGCGGTCAGTATGGTGTTGTCGGAACTCGAAGCCGACTTGATGAGCAGTTCGTTCGGGGTGTCGATGCCTTCCGCCGTCGCGCGCAGGGTCTTCAGTTTCGACTCGATGGAGTTCCAATTGGTTAACTGGTTGCTGTAAGTGGAGCGGCGTTCCTGGAGGGTTTCCAGGGGGCGTCGCTCGACCTGCATCAGCAGTTTGACCGTTTCAGCCCATTCGATACCGGACGAGAGTCCGGTGATATTGCCTACCGGCATACCGGGTCCCTGACTAACGTGCTTCCGCAGACCGGATACGGATGCTCTTGGCGGCACAGTGGGGCTTCCGGAATCCCCTTCAGGCTTGGCGTTCAAGCCTTGTCGAGCGTTAAGGTGCGGGGGGAAGCGTAGCGTTCCCCCCGCACCGATCCTCATCCGCCGCCGTGACCCCGGCTGCTACCGGGGTGAACTGACCGGTGGTTAGCCGATCAACTGGGCGACCGTCCGCGGGACCATATTGGCCTGCGACAGCATCGCCACGCCCGACTGCATCAGGATTTGCGCCCGGACGAAGTTGGACATTTCGGCAGCGACATCGGCATCCCGAATGGTCGATTCCGACTTGACGACGTTCTCGTTCGTCACTTGCAGATTCAGAATCGTATTCTGAAGCCGCTCGACGTAGGAACCGAGACGGGTCCGCTCGGTGTCCTTCGAGTTGATCGCCGTGTCGAGGGTATCGATGGCCGATTGGGCACTCGCGGTGTCGGTCAGAACCAGCGATCCGATGCCGAGGGACGAGGCGTCCATCGCATTCAGGTTGATCGTGTAGTAGTCCTGATTCGACACGTTGTTAGTGCCGATGTGGAACTTCAGATCTGCCGTCGCGTAGGTGCCGTCGAGCAGATTGAGTCCGTTGTAGTTCGTGACGTTCGCGATCCGGGTCACCTCGCTCTTCAGAGCCTGGAATTCCGTGTCGAGGATTTCCCGGTCTCCATCGAGGAGGGCTCCGTTCGACGCCTGCACCGCAAGCGCCCGCATCCGCACCAGTTTCTCGTCGATGACGCCCAGCGCCCCTTCGGCCGTCTCCAGCAGGTTGATGTTGTAGTTGGCATTACGCTCGGCTTCCTGCAGAGAAGCGATTTGGGCGCGGAAACGTTCCGATATCGCCAGACCGGCCGGGTCTTCCCAGGCATTGTTGATACGCAGACCCGACGAAAGGCGGTTGACCGCCTGGTCGAGTTGCGTCTGCGTAACCTGAAGATTCCGCTGCGCCGTAAGCGACAGAACGTTGTGATTGATCCGCGTGCTCATTCTTCGGTTGCCTCCATTGTGTTCCGAACCCCTTGCACTCTACTTATCGGCGAAAGGGGTCCAAAACTTTAGAGGTCAGCCGGTCATCAGTCGTCAGTTGTCCGCCAACATCAGGGCTAAAGGCTCAAGGCTAAAGGCTCAAGGCTAAAGGCTCAGGGTATGATAGCGAATTCTTGAGCCCTGAGCCGTGAGCCACTCTTACCCCACCATTTCAACGCGCCGCTCGCCGGCCTTTCCCGACTTGTAGCGGCCGAGGGCTTCACCGCTGCGCCGCAGTTCGGCCATCACTTCAAGTGCGCGGCTTCTCGACCGTATGAGGCAGGCTTCAGCCTCTCCGGTGAGGGCTCGCATTTCGTCGGCTAGAGACAGGATGTCCTGCGTTTCGGGCAGGCGGTCACCGTCACGACTGCGAGCCGACCGGATGATATGCCCGAGCGACGCGAGCCCGGCTTGAAACTGCCCCTGCAGAACCTGCGCCCGACCGAGGTCTTCGCGTTCCAGGGCTTCCATCTGAAGTCCGAGAATGTCTCGTTGACGCCGGACAAATGCGAGTGCGCCGGACTCAGTTGAGGGCGCCACCAGCCGCTCCCGACTGCCATTCATGGAACAGCCGTTGATGATCCTCAAAGAGCGGTATCAGTTCATATTCAATAAGGTCAGCAAGCAGCACCCAGTCGGCTCCCTCCTGAACGGCGATCAATTCGTCGAGCAGACCCGGAAGGCGGTCGAACAAGTGGTGATGACTGCCATTGCCATTCACCGGGCCAACCGGCTTCAGATGGCGAAAGGTCATCTCGGCAGTATGGCGCAGCAGCGTCATTCCGTCTATGGCGCGGGCATAGAGCGTCGCGGCGCGCTCTTCATTGCCGCTGCGCAGCAGTTCCGCGGTCTGCCCCAACTCGGTGATCAGCCGGCCGGAAAAATCTTCCAGTGAGGTGAGCATGTCGCGGGCGATATTGGCGACGTCGCCGGTGCCGATCTCGAGCGATTCGATGCGGTCGGCGGGAAGCCCTACGAAATCGCGCCAGTCGCGCCCGGTGAT
The DNA here is from genome assembly GCA_016867835.1 of Calditrichota bacterium. Lineage (NCBI taxonomy): Bacteria > Pseudomonadati > Calditrichota > Calditrichota bacterium. The sequence goes on from VGIQ01000013.1 coordinate 22,354, forward strand.
GTCGGTGCCATTCAGTCTGACCCGGGTGATACCGATCCCGGGATCGCGCCGGACGTCGGCCAGCGCTTTCATGATGTCCCCAAAGGTAGCCGCAGATGCTTCTAACGTCCCGGTCGGCTGCCCGTCGATAATAATGTTCATCCGCCCTTCACTCTCCAGGAATTGTCCAGGCCGGCAATAACTTCCGCCCGCATCAGTAACTCGCAAATCCCCTGCCAACCAGTGGCAGCATCGGCAACGGCACCCCCTTTTCCCCACCGGAAACAAGGTCGGACGCCATTCGACACCATCCGAGCAGACTTCTATAGAGCCGGGCAGTGCTGGCTGCAAGTCTCTCCAAGTCTTCACCTTCCAGACCGTCTTTAGCCACGGTGAACTGACCGGCGAACGGCAGGAGATGGGGATGCTGCATCCCGAGACGGATTACCGCATCATCGATGAACTTCAGTTCGCCGGCTATATGCTCCAACCGGTTCAGGCTGCCGTTTCGACGCTGAATGTCAGGCAATTTGGCAACAAGTTCACTCCCCCGCACCGCCAGTTGTGCGAGGTCCATTAGTCCGGGAATGGTCGTCAGGGCAAAGGGAATCGCTGCACCGGGAGGCTCTTGATAAGTTGGGGGCTTTCCCAGGAAGTGCTTCCAGACCTGGCGAAGGATATCCGGCCACTCCGGTTCATGGTCGGATGATGACCCTAACAATTCAAGAACCAGGAAGCCCTCTTCATCAAGCCTTGTCCGACGCACCCGAAAGCCGGACGATGGAAGCATTGGAAACGTCCCATCCGTGAGCATTCCGGCGGCAAGCGAAGCGATCGCCGCCGGTGCAATATAACCGTGGCAGGCGAGATGCCCGCAACGTTGCTTCGGCAGACAGGGATGACAGGCGATGACCGGCTCGACGACGACATGACCTTTGCCGTAAGGCGCCGTCTCCATCGCCATGGCGCTCCCGAGCACAACGCAAAGGACCTGGGTTCCGACAGCCGCGGCGATGTGCATCGTCCCGGTGTCGTTGGAGATAAGCAAGTCGCAACTCTCCAGCAGCGCCGCAAGTGTGGCAAGGTCGGTCTTTCCACCCTGGTCGCAGGCATTGGGAAGTGCACCGGCTATCGCGGCGGTCAAGTCGCGCTCGCTCTCCGAACCGAAGATCAGGAGACCGGTTCCGGTCGAGCGTTCAAGATCGCGAAGCGCTGCGACAAAGCCGTCTGCCGGATAGCGTTTTTCCGGCGTCGAAGCGCCGGGCACGAGGCCGACCAGACGGCGTCCGCTTAGTCCCAGACTGTTCAGCATTTCGGAGGCTCGCCGGCGAGCATCGTCAGGAACGGTCAATTCGGGAGGTCGGCTTTCGGTAACATCCCCGATCAGACGATGGATATCGACGATGTGGAACCGGTTCAACTGCCGGGAGAGGGTGCTGTTCAAGTAGTAAGCCGTCCAGTCGCCTTTGACGAGCCGCTCGCCCTGCCGGTCAAGCGTGACTCCGCTCGTCTCACGGCCACCGATCAACCTGCAAAGCGCAGCGCTGTAGGTGGTATGGGTGACGTTGACCACCAAATCGAACCGCTCACGCCGGAGACTGTCGAGCATTTGACGCAGCGGGAGGTAGCAATCGGCAAGCCGTCCGCCCGGCTTGATGAGTGGGGCTACGATCCGGCCCAATGGAAAGGGTATCCGTCGGGTCAAACCGGGCATCATTTCCGCGACGGCGCCGAAGGCGTCGGAATGAAAGAGCGCCACTTCGAAGCCCTTCTCCGCCAGACCCGCAATCAACGGACCGGACTGGATCAGGTCGCCCATCCGGGCGATGTTGACGACGAGCGCGCGCTTCACGCCAGGTCCTTATCTCGCGCCCAATGACGAAACTCGTTCATTAACAGAAAGGTTGTCTCAGCCCGGGAAAGGCGGTGGGCGCACTGAGACAGAATGCGACCGGCGACATCCTCGAGGGTAACGGCTCCCGCATCACGGTGCGGCTCGAGGAGAGCGCGCAGTTCATCGTCGTCGCCGGCGACCTTCAAAAACGAGGCGACCGAGTCGGGATGGCGATGCGATGCCGGGCCGTCCTCATAGGAAAAAATGAACTCGAGCGCGGCGGCCATACGCAACTCGTAGGTATGCTCGGCCAGTACCCTCTGTCGACCGGCCTCGGCTATTGCTTTACGTCGGTCGGGATCGTTTAGAAGCGCCTTTACTTCAGATACCATTTCGTCGCCATTGCCGAAAAGGACCAGTTCCCTGCCGGGTTGGAAGTGGTCAGGTAAAAGTTGCCGCTGGTCGATCAGTTGCGCTCCTCCGCAGGCAGCGATCTCAAAGGTGCGGGGATTGAGAAAGTCGCCCTCCGGATTAACGCCGTCGTGAAAGGCCGAAGAGTGGAGGTTGACATTGACGCGGGTGGCGTTAAAAACTTTCACCGTATCGGAGGTAGTGAGCCGTTCACCTCCGCGCTGCAGAAAGGGAGTTACGGCGCCGGCGCCGTCCCAGTCGTTGCCCCAGAGTTTGAAGTCGAGTCCCGTAAAGCGGCTGAACAGCATACGCCGATTGCGGTAGCCGGCTCCAACATGGGAGAGGTCGCTACCGAAGATGGCACGGTCATCTTCAGAAAGTTCAAGCGGCCGATGGATGGTCGGATCGGCAGCCAAAGGCAGGTAGTTCGATCGCCGAACACCCCGGGTGGCAAGGGCTTCTTGCAGGCGGCCCCGTTGAATGGTGAAGAAGTAGGAGAATAGCGGCGCCCATTCCTGCCAGTAGGTGAAGAGTTGCCAGTCCTCGACGAACCAGAAGGCGGTTGGAATGCCGAGTCGTTTCAGTTCTGCGAGCGCGGCAGGCGTCACAGGCGATTGCGCCACGAACCAAACCAAATCGACAGCCCGCTCGTAGGCAAGCGTGAGCATCTCGTCCGCGACGAGGGAGGTCATGAGACCGGTCAGATGCTTGCGGCGGGACTTGTCGCGCACCAGAGCCTCGTGCCGCCGCCGGAGCGGATCGAACAGTTCGTTGTCGCTGGTGATGACGTTGTGCCCGAGCCGCTCGAACGCCGCGGCACAGTAACGGGCAATCGGCAGCGAGCCGCCATAGAGCGGCGTAACGACAAGAATGTTAAGCCGGGCCGGAACCGAGCGCCGCGAAGCCGTCAGGAGCCGTTCCAATTCGCCAAACCAGACCTGATGGAGATGAACTGAAGGCGGATGTCGGACAATGTGGAGGGTTTCATTGGGGTCGGCACCGAGTAGGTGTCGCGCCTTTTCCAAAGTCTCGGCCGGGGTAAGCCCGGGGATGACGAGGAGGCCGTCGAGTGCGTCGGGCCGACGCTCGCGAACAATCGGAACGAGTTGGTCGTCCGGCTCGACTACGACCAGTCTGCCAGAGTGGATCTTCCGGACGGCTACGGCAAGATAGCCGAGGCCCAACCCGAAGATCAGCACCGGCGCTTCTTCAGGCACGTCCTTCAGAGCGTTCCGGGCGGCCTGTTCAGCCTCCCGAAACGGATCGTAGGCGCTATGCATCTGCAGGTCGCCGATGCGCAGCGTCGGGACGCCGCTCCGGGCAGGGATAATTTCGTAGCGATTGCTCAGAGATCGCTCAGGCATAAGCGCTTATTCCAAGGGAGACGGGGAACGCTATCCGGGGGCTTGTAATATCTATCCAATCAAGTCCTTCAAATGAAAGGTGCGATTCCAGGAGACGAACCCGGTCGGACAGTGCCGGAAATCGTCCCGACAGAAAAGCGTATGCCGCAGCGGCTACATCGTCCGGTCGCAATTGTCTCCGATAGAGTTCGGGATGACGCTCCAACTCGCACTCGGAGACCGGATAGGTGACGTTCACTGGCGTTAGAACCCAGTGCCCGTTGCCATAGGGTCCGGTCTGGCGGTGGAACATCGAGCCGTAGTAAAGGCCTAATACCGGTGTCCCAACCATCGCTGCAATGTGGAGTGGCCCGGTGTCGGTGCCGATCACGAGGCGGGCGCGTTTAAGAATTGCTGCCAGTAGCCCAATATCTGTCCGACCGCAGAGGTCGATCACCCGTCGTCTGGTCGTTTGGATCTGGGTTACGATCTTCCGGGTGGTATCGATCTCCCGCTCCGATCCGACAAGCACGACGTCCCGGTCAACTGCGAGGCTGTCGATGACGGAAGCCCACGATTCGACCGGCCAGTGCCGGGCAGGGAGACCGGCTCCGGGCAGGATGACGATGAACTCGTTCGATTCATCGAGGCTCTCGCTTGCAAGCCAGCCGTTGCAACTGAGGATTAGTTCTTCCGGCAGTTCGAGCGGTCGGAATCGACTCCGGTCGTAGTCTCCGGCAGCATAGTCGAGCCAGAGATCGCTCAGGTGGCAGGCATCGGACCGGCTTCGTGTCGCCGGGTCAAAGAGCGGCGCCAGCACCGCGTCGGGCAATTCGCTCTTTAGCACTGAACCGATCCGGGGGCCAAACTTATGACCGGCATCGATTGCCTCCAGGAGAAGCGCTGCAAGCGGGTGGTAGTTGAGATTGATGGCACTTCCCGCTGAGCAACCCGCAGCAAGCGCGATAGTCGCCGTTGCTGCAGCCCGCAATTCAACGTGGGATGAGGACGACGCCACCAGGCGCTGCAGTTCCTCAATAGGTATCGCTGTTGTCCGCTCCGGGCCTGCCATCAGGATGGCGAGTGCGGCCGTCCGCCGATCGACGATCAGGCTGACGGCATCCCGGCCAAAATGCTGCTGAAGGCAGTCCACCAATGGCCAAGTCTGAGCCAGATCACCCGGTCGGGCGATCTGGAGAATGCAGAATGAAGAATGCAGAATGCGGGGTTACCTGGCGGTCTCTCGACCTTGCGAGATATCTAATTTTGCTGACGAAGGCGACGTTAGGTCAGGAATGCGAGCAACGTCGGCTGAACGACCCGCGAGGCCGCTCGAAGCGCCAGTTCATAAGCCGATTGTTCGACGGAGAAGCGAGTGATGGCTTCGACGGCATCGACATCGGTCAACTGGGAAAGGCGGTCGGCGGCGCGAAGATTCTCGTCGGAGTAACGTTCCGCCAGTTGCTGAGCCCGACTGATGCGTGAACCGACGAGCGCGGTCAGATCCGAAGCCTGGTCGAGTGCGGTTCGAATCCGGGGCAGAGCGTTGCGGACTGTGTCACCATCGTTGGTCTGAAGGGCATCGCGCAGGGCGATCAACATCTGAAACTGATCGCCCTCATCGTCGAGGTCGAAGGCGGCGGCGGCAGATAGTCCGGTGGTTACCCGCTCTCCTTCGCCGACGCGCAACTCGGTCGGCGGCAACGGGTTCTCGCCCGCCGGTGAAACGGCGGTGATGCGCCCGCCTTCATCGCGTTCGATCCGGTAGGGTGCCGTGCTTGATGCGCTGTTGCCAAACCGGTAACGGGTGCCGCTGCGCTCGTTGGCGAGAATCGCCAGGGTCTCGAGTTCGGTATCGATCTGCTGCGCGAGCGCGCGGCGGCCGTTTTCTCCGGTCGCATCGTTGGCGCCTTGTTGAGCAGCGGACTGCACCCGGGTCAGGAGGTCGCGCAGTTGTTGGACGGCTTGCTCACCCTCTTGCAGATCGGCGACGGCGGCCTGAGCATTGGCACGAAAGCGGCCAATGGCGGCCAGGCGGCTCTGCAGCGACAGGACTTCAGGGATGCTCGCCGGGGCATCGGAAGGGCGATCGACGGCACGCCCGGTGGTCATCTGCTGCTGGGCTTCGGACATTGCCGCGAACCGCCGTTGAGCCTGCTCAACGACGCCGCGGATGACCCCCTGTTGCGTTATGCGCATGATTTCTCCTGAAAAACAGGCGTCCCGTCAGAGAGCCTTGGGAGGATGGGATCATTTCCACCCATCAAGACTTAGCCTGCCATACCCAAGATCGTGTCGAGCATCTTTTCGACGGTGCTCACCAACTTCGCTGCGGCGCGGAAGCCGTTCTCGTAACGTATCAGATTGGTCATTTCCTCATCGACCGAGACGCCGCTGACCGAATCGCGCCAACCTTCGGCCTGGGTGAGCGCCCCTTCGGCGGCAGCGTTGAAGATCTCATTATCGTTGATCCGGGCGCCGAGTGCGGCGAGTGTCTCGCGAATGCCTTCTCCGAGCGTTGCGCGGCTATTATCCCAAATGGGTGAGGTTTCGAGGTCGGCAATGGCCAGGGCGAGCCGGTTGTCACCGGGATCGCCTTCAAGCGAAGCGGCAATGACGCGATGGTCGGCCAGGACCGCGGCAGAAAGACGGATGTCGCCGGCTCCGGTCGCTGAGGGATCGAAAAACGCTACGCCGGTCGAGTCGCGCAGTCCGTAGCCGGCGAAGTGCAGGTCATTGAGAGCCGTGACGAGCGACGACGCGATGCTGTCGAGCCGTTCGCGTAACTGGACGATGTCATCCTCGCGCACGGTGAAGAGTCCGGCGATTTCACCGGTGGTGAACTGCACGGCATTACCACTGGCAGTCAAGCCTTCCGATGCCCGGCCTTCGGTGCTGAAGTTCTGCTCAAGTCGCCGCACCGACTCCCCCTGAACCAGGATTGCGTTGCCGATGCGCACGGTGATGCTTCCGCCCTCCTCGAGACGATAGGTAGCGCCCGACAAGGCGGCGATCTCGTCGAGCAGCCGGACCCGGTCGTCGTCGAGTTGATCTCCGGTTCCAGCCTGAATTGCCGTGACATTGGCGCGAGCCAGTTGTTCGGCGAGGATGTTCAGGCGCTCGATTCTGGCGGCAGTCTCGCGGTCGAGCAACAGCGATTGCTCCTCCAGGCGGCGGTCGAGCGCGTTGAAGGTGTCGGTGAGACTTCGTCCAGCCTCACGAACGATCGTTCGAGGCGCGCTCGAAGCAGGGTCCCGTGCGAGGTCGTTCCAGGCGCTGAAGAAGCGGTCGAGTGCGCCCATCAGTCCGGCTTCCCCGAGGTCTCCGACAGCGGCCTCTATCACCCGTAACTGCTGACCGGCCGCAGCGAATCGTCCCGCGTCGCCGCGGGCGCGCTGCACTTGCTGTTCGATGAAGAGGTCGCGCAGCGGCCTAACAGCAGCGATATCGACGCCGGATCCGAAACCGATACCGGGCTGGTCCATAATGACCAGCGACTCGCGCAGTTCAGCCCGGCGGCGGGCATAGCCCGAAGTCGCCGCATTGGCGATGTTATCGCCGGTAACTTGAATGGCAGCCTGTTGGGCGAGCAACGCCCGTCGTGCCATCGCCAAAGTGGCATTGACCGAAGGCATCGCCTATAACCTGCGGTCGAGGATCAGATGTGGTGTGCCGCGGGAGCGTCGGGCGCCGTTCGGCTGATAGACCATGGCGGTGTCGCCCTCGTCGATGAAGAGGTCGATATTGCGCTCGATGAAGGAGAGCGAACGCTTGATCAGGTATTGATTGACCCGGTTGGCCTTGCGGACCTTCTCCACTAATCGTGAGAGGACCGTTTTAAGGCTCTTCAGGTCATCCGACGACTCGCCGAGGTTCAACTCGATCAGCCGGGTGATAGTAATGTCGTCTTCGGTTCCGGCGGCAGCGGCAACCTCTTTGACCACCTTGATACGGCCATCTTCCAATTGCCGGATTCGGCCGATGAGCGATTCCTGCTCGCGAACACTGGTGTCGAAGGCGTCCATCTGGTTCTGGATGATCGCCTCGCGCTGGCGGTTCAGGCAGTCGAGGAACTCCTCGAGAACGTGCTCCTCTTCACGGATCAAGGCGATAAGTCTATCGATAAGGTCTTTCATTCGGTCACGCTCCGGGTGGACGATGAGGGCGTCGCGGACGGGGTGGTCCGGGTCTGACGCCAGGCGGTGAGCACTTTCTGGATATAATCTTCGGTTTCACGGTAGGGTGGCACACCCCCATGGCGATCTACCGCCCCCGGTCCGGCATTGTAAGCCGCCAGAGCCAGTCGCGGATCGCCGTCGTAGCGGTCGAGCATACGCTTCAGGTAGGCGGCTCCTCCCTCGATATTCTGGCCTGGATTCAACGAGTCCGAGACACCTAATTCGCGAGCCGTCGTATCCATCAGTTGCATCAAGCCTTTGGCGCCCTTGGGCGAAACCGCTTTGGGATCGCCGCCAGATTCGACCGCAATGACGGCACGAACCAGCGCTGGATCGAGGTCGTGACGAATCGCGGCGCGCTCGACGAGGGCGTCGAGGTGGGGAGGCGCGAGTCGCTCTGGACGAACTGCCGGTCGGTTCAAGACCAAAGGCAACGAGGTGTTCGCTGCCGGCTCGCTGCCAGTCTGCTGATCGTAATGCTTCATTAGGACTGCGGCCAAGCCGAGCGGGCTCTTCTCGCTCAACCGAACGGCCAACTGCCAGTCAAAGAGTTCCTGATAGGGGTTGTTCCATCCACCTGTTACGACACCTTCACCGTCGCCGGTGAGTGCCATCGCCGAGCGCTTCATCACCTGCAGCATCTGGTTAATGAAGAGGGCTTCGAAATGATGCGCTGCTTTGGCCAGGCGCTCCCGATCGAGGGGCTGCGACGAACCGGCAGGATCGGGGCGTATGTCAGTAATAGTGCTCAACTGTGATCTGAAGAACCTAAATGATCACCAACTCGGCCTGCAGTGCGCCGGACTGCTTCAAAGCCTGGAAGATCGCGATGATGTCGCGGGGGGTTACTCCGAGTCGGTTCAGGGCCGCAGCGATATCTCCGACCGTCGTCGAACCGGGGATCACCACAACGCCGGTGCCACGCTGCTCGATGTTGATCTCCTGGAATTGATCGGAGCGCGTCTCGCCGCGCGAGAAGGGCTGCGGCTGGCTCACCAACGGCGTGGACTTGATGGTGATCGAAAGCGCTCCGTGCGACACGGCAACGGTCGAGAGCGAGACGTTTTCGCCGATGACGATGGTGCCGGTCCGTTCGTTGATGATCACCCGCGCGGCTTGATCAGGCTCGAATTCGATTGACTCCAGCGCCGCGATGAAGGGGACGAGGCTGTCGGGATCGGCATAGTTTTCGGGCAGCAAAAGACGCACCGAGACGGCGTCTATGGCCCGGGCGACGTCGGCGCTGAAGAAGGTGTTGACCGCTTCGGCGAGCCGCCGGGCTGTTGAGAAGTCGCCATGCCGCAGGGTGTAAGTGAGTCCGCCTTCGGATGAGACTTTTGTGCCGAGGTCATGTTCGAGGACGCCGCCGCCCGGCACCCGTCCGACCGCAGCATAGTTCTGCCGGACGCTGACCGCTCCCGCTTCGATGTTGAAGCCGCCGATCGATAGCGGACCCGAGGCGATGGCATAGACACTGTTGCCGAGGTCGGAGAGGGTCGTCTGCAGTAGGACGCCGCCCTGGAGCGACTTGGCATCGCCGAGCGACGATACGATGACGTCGAAACGGCCTCCGGAGCGGGTAAAGGCCGGGACGTCGCCGGTTACGATGACCGCTGCGACGTTGCTGGCCCGCACTTTCGAGCCATCGACCGCAATGCCGAAGCGCTCGAGCATATTGGCGAGAGCCTGATTGGTGAAGAGGCTTTTCGGGCTGTCGCCGGTGCCCTCGAGACCGACGACGAGGCCGTAGCCGATGAGGCGGGCGCCTTCGGCTCCGGCGAATCGCCCGACATCCTTGATCCGCACTGCGCCGACGGCGCATGTCACGGCGATCAGATTCAGTATTCCGACGGCTGCAAGTGTCGTAGCGAGAATCTGGATCTTCGCACTTTCGGACTTCCGATCTTTCACACTCATCAGAATAACCAGTTGAAAAATCTGATGATAAGACCTGGCTTCTGGGCTTGATCGACGACCCCCCGGCCTTTATAGGAAATAGCGGCGTCGGCGATTAAGTAACTGAAGACGCTGTTATCGCTGAGGATGTCGCGCGGGCGGACAAGCCCGGTCAGGACGGTGATCTGCTCTTCGCCGTTCACTTCGACCTTGCGCTGGCCTTCGAGTTTCAGGTTGCCGTTGGGGAGCATTTCGACCACGCGGGCAGCCATCTTGCCGCGCAACTGTCCGCTGCGCGAAGTGCCGCCCTTGGCTTTGGAATCGCTGGAGAGGCTGCTCTTCAGGCCGAGCCCGGGAATCGCACTGAGGACTCCGGAGGAGGCCGAAGTCGCTTCGATCAAATGCTCAAGATCGGAATTGGTGGTCGCCTCGTTCGAGCCGGAGGTGTATTCCATAAGGAGAATTGTAACGACATCGCCGATCCGAAAGGCGCGCTGATCGGCGAAGAGCGACGCCGGCGCCGAGCGGGCAGACCGGTCCGGTGTCGAGGCGGCGGGTATTGGGGTAAGTGATTCCTGCGCGAAGGCGAGGGCCGAAGAAAATGCCATGGCGATGATTAGCAAGGGCTTCATTCCAGTTCCACCTCTTTTGGTCCGGTAACGCGGGCGTTCAAGCGGACGCCGCTCTCGAGGTTGCGAACCCGAACCCGCTCGCCGATACGGCCATCCTCAAGGGCTCGTCCGGTCGTCCGCAGTTCGATGGCACCGGAGCGGAGCACGAGGCTGATCTCTTCACCGATCATCACCGCCGGGCGGGGAGCCACCTTCGACGAGGTGAGCAAACTTCCAGCGGCAATGCGGACTTTGGACCAGCCGATCGACAGGTCGTCTGCAGAGGGAATCTGAGCGGCACCGAGCGATGTCGTGGCGCGCTCTTCCCAGCGGACATGTCCAGAGCCAAGAGCGGTGCGCGGTTCTATGGGCAGCGCGGCGACCGGCACCCGTTCGACGGTCTTGACATTGAGGGTAACCGGCAGAAGGCGCTCCCGACCCGACTCCTCAACCTCGATCCAGCAAACCCGCGAGCCGCGCGGGATGGTGCCGTTCTCTTCACCGCGCACTCCGGTCATACGACTGGCGGGCTTCAACTCCGGCACCCGGCGGAGGTCTATTTCGTAGGCGACCACACGACCTTCGAGCAGTCCGGCATAGTAGTCATGGACTCGCTTTTCGATCGATGCACGGTTATCGGCGATGCTGGTTCCGACAAACAGGATAGCTGCCCCAAGCGCAGACCGCAGGACAAGCCTCCTGTCGAAATGGGCGGGATGATACCCACCTTTTAGGTGCTGTGACGATCTCGACAATGAAGTGCTACCGCTTGAGGTTGTTGGCAATGGTGAGCATCTCTTCGGCAGTGCGAATGGCTTTGGATGCGACTTCGTAGGCGCGCTGGGCGACGATCATCGCCACCATTTCCTCGACGATTTGGACGTTCGACGATTCGAGGAAGCCTTGCGACACCATTCCCATGCCTTCCTGACCCGGATTGCCGAGGATCGGCGGGCCGGAGGCGACGGTTTCCTTATAGAGATTCTGTCCGAGGCTGTGCAGACCGGCCGGGTTGATGAACCGCGCAAGTTCGATCTGTCCGATGGTCTGCGGCTCGGTCTCACCGATCAGGACGATGGAGACCGTCCCGTCGCGGGCGATCATGATTTGAGCCGTATCCGCGGGAATGGTGATGGTCGGTTCGATGCGGTAGCCGTCGGAGGTGACGATGCCGCCGTCGGGGGATATCTTCAGCGAGCCGTCGCGCGAATAGACCGTCGTTCCATCCGGCTTTCCAACCTGAAAGAAGCCTTCGCCGTCGATGGAGAGGTCGAGCGGGTTGCCGGTCGGCAGAATATTCCCCTGTTCGAACGACTTCTGGATCGAGATAGGCCGGACGCCGTGTCCGATTTGTAGTTCCGTCGGCAGGACAGCGTCGAGTTCGGCCGAGTTGCCGCTGCCCTGGATCGTCTGATAGACCAGGTCCTGGAACTCCATCTTGGCTCGCTTAAATCCGGTCGTGTTGACGTTCGACAGGTTGTTGGCAATGGTGTCGATGTAGAGTTGCTGGGCATACATGCCCGAAGCGGCAGAGCGTAGTGCACGGATCATAGTCTAATCCAGTGTGAAAGAGCCGCTGAAATTATGACATTGCGCCTTGCCATCCTACTTCGCCATCTCGTTGACAGCCAGGCGGAGGGTGTCGTCCTGTGCCTGGATGGCTTTCTGGCACGACTCATAGTTGCGGTTAAGTTCGATCATTTCGAGCATTTCGACGATGGGATCGACGTTCGAGTTCTCAAGGAAGCCCTGGCGCAGTTCGTAGCCTGCGGCGTCGGTAGGGTCCTGCGGTGTGGTCGGGACGAAATAGCCCCACCCGTTGCGGCTTAGTTCGTAGGGCTGTTCGAAGTCGGCGATCTTCAGGTTGGCGACGGTCTTCCCATCGACGACGACGGCGCCTTCGGCACGGATGACGACATTGGCGCTGCTGATGCGTATTACGCCTTCCTGACCGAGCACCCGATGGCCGCTGGTATTGACCAGTTCGCCTTCGCCGTTGACAGCGAAGTTGCCGTTGCGGGAATAACTGACGCTGTCACCGGTCTCGATGCAGAAAAAGCCCTCGCCGTTGATGGCGACGTCGAGGACGTTGCGCGTTTCGGCAAAGGTGCCCTGCGAGAAGTCGGTAACCAGACTCACTTCCTTGTCGCCGAGTTTTACCGGCTGGCCATGCTCGCCGCCCTGAAGCAGGTGGTTGTTGAGCGCGGTGCGGAAGTAGCGTTTGTCGGCTTTGAAGCCCGAAGTGTTGACATTCGCCAAATTGTTGCCGACGGTTTCCTGCTGGTTCATTCGCGGGAGCATACCGGCGGCGGCGTGGTAGATACCTTTGATCATACTTTTCGATCGTCCCTATTATCCACCGATTCCTTTGGCAAGGCGTGTGCCAACCGGTAAGATTGTATTTAATGGCGATATATCAATAACTTAACCAGAGTGAGATGGGCGGCAAATTTTGCCTGCGTAAATTGCTGCTGGAATCGAGGTGGCAGGACACCGAAAAATAGAATGGGAACTAAGGGCGAAGGCTTGACAACGGCGTGGGGATTGATTACAATGTATCCGGACACACGTCGGGATAATGAATCACCAGCGTTTCGGGAGCAAATAGGATGAACCCATTGCGCGTTTGGGCGACCCTCTCTCTGGTCGCCGGATTAGTTGCCTTCGGTGCGATCGGCTGCTCGGAGCCGCCGGACGACGCCATTATGAAGGCCGAAGATGCGATCAAGAAAGCCGTTGAGGCAGGTGCGGAGGAGGCATCGCCGCGGTTGCTCGGCAAGGCGCGCACCGCGCTATCGGAAGCGCGCGCCCTCGCCGATCAGGGTCACAACAGCGATGCCCGCAAGAAAGCCGAACTGGCTGTCATTCAAGCCGAACAGGCTGAACGCAATGCCATCCGGACCGGAGGCAAGCGAATGACAAGGCCCGGTGGCGGTGGAGGAGACGAATAGATCCGTAGGGTCGGGGGGAATCGATATGTTAACGTGGGGCGGCAGAAATGCCGCCCCAACGATTTTTTTTGCCCTGCTTATGCAGACCGATGCAGTTCCCCGTCGAGAGCGGTGGAGGTTTCGCGAAGGGAGGCTTCAAGGTCCGGCGAGATCAGCCCGGAGCCCAAAGTCAGGTCGATGTCGCGACGGAGTGCTTCCCAAGCACGCTCGAGGGCATCGGATGGCTTTCCGGATGCGCTCTTGTCGCCGCTCGACGCCTGATCCGAGTCTTCGACTTGAAAGACCAGGGCAATCTGGTCTTCGTCCCCGGAGTCGCCGCGCAATCTGAAAGCGGTTATGGTCGCTGCGGCGGTTTTGTCGTGATGACTCCGGAGGACTGCTGAAAAGCGATGAACGCTGGAGTGCGTAGAGATCGCGATGCCCTTTTCAAGCGGCCCCGGATCAGTAAGAA
>VGIQ01000014.1 GCA_016867835.1 Calditrichota bacterium
TCGGCCCGGCGGTTGTAAAGACGCCAGTCCTGGCCATTGGTGAGGACCGCCCATTCGAAGAAGGGATTGCCAGACGAATCCTGTGCGTCCGAAAGATAGAGCCGAACCTGTTTGGCATAAGACAAGCCCGGCGTATCCTTCTTGGAAATCGAACCCAAGTTCTTGTTGAACGACTTGGCTTCAAGTATTCCAATAGCAAGCCGATATCTCTCCTTATCGTCAAGTGGCAGAGCCTCATCTTTTGACTTTTCATCGGCAAAAAGGATGTAGTCGGGAACGCCGCCTGCGTCCTGGCGGGTGCGGTGCAGAAAGTGGAATCCAAGAACCGGGAGCAATTTGTCTATCAGTTCACTCTCGGTATCACTCTCATTCAGGCCGCCATGAGCGATTCGGGCGCGGTTTGCAATGTGGACGCGCTCGAATATCTCCCTGCACTGCTTGAAAGCCTCCTCAGCGTCGTGGCTGGAAACAAAGCGAATGATTGATTCGCGCTCTTTCTCAAGGTAGTGTTTCGATAAGACGCCGCGCGCTTCGAAAAGCACACCCTTGCTATCAAAGATGGAGCCTTCCTCCAAGTCGAGACTTCCATTCCTTGCCTTGGCTTTCAGACTATTTTTCAGTGATTCAATCCTGTGAAGGAAATGTCGTTATTCTAATGGATTGTCCACCTTTGGTGTCCCTGTTCCAGTCCCGCCTACGCGGGAATGACACCCCCCCTTCAGTTTCCCCCCCGCCGAGCGGGGGGGATAGGGCGGACAGGAATGGCACAGGACAAGCCGAAGGCGCAGTCAATGTCCGCCCTCCGGTTCTGGATTCCCGCCCCCGCCTTCGCTGGGGGCAGGCTCTGCGCGGGAATGACGCCGCCCTGTGGTCCCCCCGCCGAGCGGGAATGACACCCCCCCTTCAGTTTCCCCCCCGCTGAGCAAGGGGGGATAGGGCGGACAGGACTGGCACAGGACAAGCCGAAGGCGCAGTCAATGTCCGCCCTCCGGTTCTGGATTCCCGCCTACGCGGGAATGACGCCGCCCTGTGGTCCCCCCGCCGAGCGGGAATGACGCCCCCCCTTCAGTTTCCCCCCCGCCGAGCGGGGGGGATAGGGCGGACAGGACTGTCCGCCCTCCGGTTCTGGATTTCCGCCTGCGCGGCGGGCGGATCGGAATCCGCCCCTACGCGGCATCCCCCGATAAATCGGGGAGCCACCGGCAAGTCCATTTAACTCGGGGAGCCACCGGCAAATGCCCCCCACTCACGCCTCCACCGCGGCGGTTACGCGGAAGACCTCGTCGAGGGTCGTCAAGCCCTCCAGCGCCTTGCGGATGCCGTCCTCGCGGAGCGTTAACATCCCCGCCTCGCGCGCGGCATGGCGGATCTTGTCGGCGGAAGCGTTGCCGATCACCAAATCGCGGATCGTCTCGTCGATTGCCAGCACCTCGTAGATGCCGAGCCGCCCCTTGTAGCCGCTCCCCGAACAAGCCCGACAGCCCTCGCCCTTATAAAGCGCTACCGCCTGGCCGTCGAGGCCGACCGCCTTCAAGGTCGATTCGGGAGGCTCGAACCCGGCTTTGCAGTTGGTGCAAATCCGGCGCACCAACCGCTGCGCCAGAACTCCCGCCGTCGCCGTCGCGACCAGAAACGGCTCGACACCCATATCGACCAGCCGCGGCAAAGCGCCCGGCGCGTCGTTGGTGTGCAAAGTCGAAAGGACGAGGTGCCCGGTCATCGCGGCTTCGACGGCGATCTTGGCGGTCTCGGCATCGCGGATTTCACCGACCATCACGATGTCGGGGTCCTGACGAAGAATCGACCGGAGGCCGGCGGCAAAGGTCATCCCCGCCTTGACGTTCACCTGCGACTGGCGGATCAGCGGCAGGCGGTATTCGATCGGGTCTTCGAGGGTGATGGTGTTGACATCCATCTTCGAGACCTCGTTCAGAGCCGAATAGAGCGTCGTCGTCTTGCCCGATCCGGTCGGGCCGGTTACCAGAATCAGGCCGTTGGGGCGCTCGAGCATCCCGCGGATAATGTCTTCCTTGGGCCCGAAGCCAAGGTTCGACAGTTTCACCTGCAGGTTCGACTTGTCGAGGATGCGGAGGACGACGTTTTCGCCGTAAACCGTGGGCAGGGTCGAGACGCGCAGGTCGATCGGCTTGCCTTCGACCATCATCTGGATGCGGCCGTCCTGGGGGACGCGGCGTTCGGCGATGTCGAGGCTGGCCATGATCTTCAGGCGCGAGATGATGGCACCCTGCAGTTTCTTGGGCTGGGTGTAGATTTCGCGCATGATGCCGTCCACCCGGAAGCGGACCCGGAGGAGGCTCTCCTCGGGTTCGATGTGGATGTCGCTGGCCTTCTCTTTGACCGCCTGCGCCAACATCAGGTTGACCAGTTTGACAATCGGCGCGTCGCTCGCCTGCGCGGCAAGCGAGTAGGTATCGACAGCCTCCTCTTTCTCCTCAGCGCCGAGCACCTGGACGACCTCGTCGAGGGCGCTGGTGGTGCCGTAGTAGTGGTCTATGGCCTGGTCGATGTCGTGCTGACTGCAGATGGAAGGCTCGACTTCGAGCCCGGTCGCGCGGACGACCTGGTCGATCACCGCAAGGTTGAGCGGATCGACCATTCCGAGGGTGAGGGAGTTGGCGATGCGAAAGAGGGGAACGACCTTATACTGCCGGGCGAACTGCTCGGAGATCAGGTTGATGACACTGGAATCGACGGAGTAGAAACTGAGCGATACATAGGGGACGCCGAGTTGATCGCCTAACGCGGAGAAGACATCGGTCTCGGTCAGGTAGCCGAGGTCAATGAGCGTTTCACCGATCTTCTTCTTCGCTTGTTTCTGCTGAGCGAGTCCTTCGTCGAGTTGTTCCTTGGTGATGAGGCCCTGGGCGATCAAGATTTCGCCCAACTTCCTGCGTCTGGCCATAGTTGCAGTTCAGGGATGTATCAGGGTGATGTAGGATTCAGGCGGAGGTGTCGAATCAGGGTCATTCGTTCAGGAACTTCTTGACCGTTTCGATCAGGGTAGCCGAGTCGAACGGCTTGGTGAGGTAGCGTTGGCGCCGGTCTCGACGCCGGTCGAGCGGTCGTCTTCGCCGGCCAGGGCGGTGAGCATGATCACCGGGATGTGCCGATACTCCTCGTCGAATTTCAAGAAGCGGCTGATCTTATAGCCGTTCATCTTGGGGAGCATGATGTCGAGCACGATCAGGTCGGGCTTAAGGCGCCGCGCTGCGTTGAGGCCTTCGAGGCCGTCGGTGGCGGTGTGGACAGTGAAGCCC
The DNA here is from genome assembly GCA_016867835.1 of Calditrichota bacterium. NCBI lineage: Bacteria > Pseudomonadati > Calditrichota > Calditrichota bacterium. The sequence continues at coordinate 3,279 of VGIQ01000014.1, forward strand.
GATGCCTCAAGGCGCATTTTGATCGCCATCAGCATATCGGTTTCGTCATCGACGACGAGGATCTGTTTCTTCTCGGCCACTGTGATGCCTTCTTGTTTCGATGCGGTTAGATAATAAATTAATGTTAATGCTAATGTTAATGTCAATCATGTCATCTGGCGATGAAGATTGGCATTAGCATCAGCCTACGCCGGCTTGGTATCTTCGCCTTCCTGGGCGGTCTGGAGGCTGAAGTAGAAGGTCGAGCCTTTGCCTACTTCGCTAACCACCCAGATGTCACCGCCGTGCCGGGTAACGAGGTCCTTTACCAGCGGCAGGCCCAGTCCGACACCTTCCTGGAACCGCGGGTCGTTTTGGTCCACCAGGCGGTGGAAGCGCTTGAAGATGTTCTCCTGTTCGCCGGGCGGAATGCCATAGCCCTGGTCAGCGACGGCAATCTCGATGCGGTTGCCCTTGGCCAGCGCGGTGATCGACACTTCGGTATTGTCGGGCGAATACTTGCGGGCGTTTTCGATGAGGTTGGTAACGATCTGCGTGACGGCATCGCGGTCGGCATAGACGAGTGGCAGGTCCGAGGGCAGGTCGACCGTAAGCGACATTTCCTTCTTGGCAAGTTTCGGACGCAAGGACGCGGCGACCGTCTCGATAAGCGGGACGATCTCTTCCGGCCGCAGGACGACGCTGAAGCCGCCGGTGTCGGCGCGCGCCAGCGTCAGGAGGTTTTCGATCAGGCGCGCCAGTCGCTCGATATTCGCTTTCATGATCTCGATCAACTGCTTCTGGTTCGCGTTCAGGTCACCCGCTACGCCGTCCATGATGAGCGAGATGAACTCCTTGACGACCGCCGTTGGGGTGCGCAGTTCGTGCGAGATGTTGGAGATCAACTTGTTCTTCATCTCATCGACGGCGCGCTCGCGGGTGACGTCGTGCATGGCGATCAACATTGCGCCGCTGTCGCCGGAGGACTCCGGGAGAAGCGTAACGTCGAGGCGCAGGAAGACCTTATGATTGCGCCACATCAAGTCGGTGTGTTTGATGACCGTCCGTCGGCCTGATTGGGATTCGTCGGCAGCATGCAATTCCTGCCAGCACTCCTGGATATTGCAGTGCAATCGCTCGGCAACCTCTTCGGGGGAGGGCTCCTGACCGGTCGGGATCTCGAGCAGACTGCGTGCCACCGGGTTGAGCAGTGTCTGCCGTCTCCCCATATCGACGACGACGAGTCCGTCGAGGGTATGCTCGACTATGGCCGACGTCATCCGTTGCTGACGTTCGACCGACCGCTTCACCCGGTCGAGGAACTCCGAAGCCCCGCCTGCGACCTGTCTGGCGAACTCGGTCCACCTCTTGTGGAAATCCCGGTCGCTCCGGGATGCGGCAACGATCAGTCCGACCGCCGTGCCGTCGGAGAAGAATGGCACGGCGAGGGACGACTCGAAGTTTCCGGCGGCATCGCCATCGTCACCCGGCAGGAGGTCGTGAAAGAGGTCGATCGTAACCGGCCCGTGCCAGTCAGGCAGTGTGGTGCCGTGCCGGTTGATGATGGAGACGAGTTGTTGCAGTTCGCCGTAGGTGGGATGTGAACTGGCGCTGAGGCGTGCTTCGCCCGGCCGGAGGTCGTAGATGAGGGCGACATCGGCCTGCATCTGGCCGGTGATGAAGTCGAGGATCAGTTCGAAGCCCTCGCGGTAGGAGAGGGCCGACATCATCCGGTCGGCGAGTTGCCGCAGAAGGGTCAGTTCAGCGACGTGGCGGCGTAGTTTGTCGCGTTCTTCGGCGACGGCTTTCCCGAGCATCTCGATTCGCTCGTTGAGCCGCACGGTGGCGATCTGGTTGCGGACCGACATGGTCAGTTCGGACATCCGGACGGGCTTGGTCAGGTAGTCGCTGGCGCCGAGCCGCACTGCCTCGACGGCGGACTCGGTCGTCGCGTAACCGGTCAGGATGATCACTGCGGTGCGGGAGCGGATCTGCTTCACTTCGCGCAAGACATCGGTGCCGGTGATGTCGCCGAGCCGAAAGTCGGTGAGAACCAGATCGTGCAGACTTTCCCGGAACAACTCCAGACCTTCCCTGCCGCTCGAAGCCATATCGACTTCATAACCTTCGGTCTGAAGTATCCGACCCATCGTATAGAGCACCGGCTCTTCATCGTCGATGACCAGGATGCGCGGCGTCACATCGACGACGGGTGCGATCAGGTCGCCATCGCCTTCTGTACCGACGGGGGGTATATCGGTAAAAGTCGGGACCGGCGCGGTTACCGCTGACGCAACTCCGTCGAGGGCCATAACCGGCGCGACCTGCGGCGGTTCCGACAAGGCTGCCGTTGCAGGCGGTTCAGTTTTCATTTTCCCCATAGTTTGAGGACATTGCGGCGGCGCCCATCTGACGCTTGATCATCGACTCGAGGTCGATGGGGTCGTTGGAGCGCGAGATCGCCTCTTCACGCGTGACTGTGCCGGCTTGCAATGCTCTCAGAAGCGACTGGTTCATCGTCATCATGCCGAACTTCCCCCCCACTTGAATCATCGAGTCCATCTGGTGCACCTTGCCTTCGCGGATGGCGGCGCGGATGGCGGAATTGGCGACCATGATCTCGCAGCACATCACGCGTCCGCCGCCGATCTTGGGCAGTAATTGCTGGCAAATGACGCCTTGCAGGACGAGCGCGAGTTGGGTGCGCACCTGATCCTGCTGGTCGGGCGGGAAGACGTCGATGATGCGGTTGATGGTTTGCGCTGCGCTGTTGGTATGCAGGGTGCCGAAGACAAGGTGTCCGGTCTCGGCTACGGTGAGGGCAATTTCGATAGTCTCCTTATCCCGCATCTCACCGATCAGCACGACGTCCGGGTCCTGCCGGAGGACACTCTTCAGGGCGCGCTGGAAGGATACAGTGTCGGAATGAATCTGCCGCTGGTTGACGATCGACTTGCGATGCTGATGGATGAACTCGATCGGGTCTTCGATGGTCAGGATATGAAGCGGCTTCTCTTTGTTGATCTTGTCGATCATCGCCGCCATGGTCGTCGATTTACCCGATCCGGTCGCACCGGTCACCAGGCAAAGCCCGTTGGGGCGGTCGGCGAGTTCCTCGACCACCGGCGGCAAACCAAGTTTCTCAAAGGTGCGAATCTCGAACGGTATAGCTCTCAGCGCCAGGGCGACGCAGTCGCGCTGCTTATAGACGTTGGCGCGAAAGCGCGAGAGTCCCTTGATGCCGAACGAGAGGTCGAGTTCCGACTGTTTTTCGAACTCGGCGCGCTGCGTTTCGGTCAACACACCGTAGGCGAGTTCCTTGGTATCGTCGGGCGATAGGCGGGGATATTCGAGCGCGACCAGATCGCCGTCGATGCGTATCTGAGGTGAGGTTCCAACGGTCAAGTGGAGGTCTGATGCGCCACGCCCGATCATAAGGGTCAGGAGTTCGGTCAGATCATAGACCGGCTTCTTGGGAGCACTTTCGGCGGAGGTGGCTGGTGCGGCAGCAGAGGGGGTTTGAGTCATCGGCAGGGCGCCTCGCTAAAGGTGAAAAGAGCGGTCTTCAATGCGCCTTCCGGTGGGTCGGCACTACATCGTCCTCGTTCCAGGCCATTGCTCCGGCGCCGTCGAGTCCGCGCAGGCGAATGCGGAAGTCCGTCGCGCTGGACGCGAATCTCAAGCCGTCTTCGAGGGAGATTCGGCCGGCGCGGACGAGCGCCAGGAGCGACTGGTCGAAGGTCTGCATCCCGTATTGGCCGTAGCCTTCGAAGATTGCGCGGCGGATTTCGAGGGTCTGTTCGGGGTCGATAATCATCTTGCGGATGGTCTCAGTCGTTACCAGGATTTCGACGGCCGGTATCCGACCTTCACCGTCGGCGCGGGGCAGAAGTCGCTGTGAGACGATCCCGACCAGCGTCGCGGCGAGCATGTAGCGCACCTGGTTGCTCATCTCCATCGGCACCATCGAAATGATGCGGTTGACGGTCTGTGCCGCGTCCATAGTATGCAGGGTCGAGAGGACGAGGTGCCCGGTGTTGGCGGCGGTTAGCGCGGTCAGCATGGTTTCGCCGTCGCGAATCTCGCCCAGCATGATGACATCGGGGTCCTGGCGCAGGATGCGGCGCAGCGCTTCGCTCCAGGAGGGCGTATCGCGACCGATCTCGCGCTGCTGGATGGTTGCCTTACGCTCCTTGAAGGTGAACTCGATTGGGTCTTCGACGGTGATGATGTTGACTGCGCGCGACTGGTTAAGGGTCTCGACCATTGCCGCCAGAGTGGTGGACTTGCCTGATCCGGTGGCGCCGGTTACGAGGATCAAACCACGTGGAGAATCGACCATTTCGGCCAGGATCGGCGGGAGGTTCAGGTCGGGCAGACTCGGGATATCGACCCGGATGTGCCGGATGGCGATGGCGATCCCGTTCATCTGCTGATAGACGTTGACCCGGAACCGCCCGATGCCGCGCAATTGATAGATAAAGTCAACCTCCATCTGACGCGAGAGGGCTTCCCGTTCGCGCTCGCTGATGACGTCCATCAGGATTGCATCGACGGCCTGGGGGGTGAGCAATTCCCGCGAGAGGTCGGTGATTTGGCCGTCGATCCGCACCTTGGGCGAGGAGCCGCTCTTGATGTGCAAATCCGAGCCGCGCAGTTCGACCATCCGCTTCAGGAAGCGGTCGATGTCGCGCGATTCGTCGAAGACGGCGGAGGTCAGGCCGGGCCGGACGTGGGTGGTGGTATGTTCCCAGCCGGAGCCGTGCGGGGTAAAGCCTTGAGAGACCGGATGCGGCGCATCGATAGCCGCCTCCGCGCGGATGTCTTTGTTGTGCATCATTACAAATTAGGCATATTGCAGGGGAGTATCAAGTGGCAAGTAATAAATATCAAGTATCAAGTGGCAAGTAGCAAGTGCAGAAAATAGAGTCTGAAGACGTCATCGACGTTGGGGACAATCTGCGATAAATTAGTATCAAGTTAGGGAATTAAGCGAACCTACAATGTCGTTCCCGCGACAGCGGAAACCAGTCGATGCAATCTGAACTGGATGCCCGCCTGCGCGGGCATGATGATACCTCTACATTGCGCTTGACTTCTCAAGCAGATATTAGTTGATCTGTCCGACTGTGAGAGTCAGTTTGCCGGAGGGGCCGGTGTAGCCTTCGGCACTTACGAGCATAAAGAACCGTTCCGGCAGAACGTGCCGCCACATTATCGCCAAGCCGGTCCTGAAGCCGCTGTCGTAGGCGAAGCGGTTGCGCTGAACGACGACGCCGGTGCGGCTCGTCCGTCGCTCATCTAATTGGGTCAATCTAAAAGCGAACGAAGCAGCCCAGAGGTTGCTCCCGGCGGGACGGAAGACGCCGAACTGGATCGTTCCCTCGTTCCAATCGAACCGGCTGCGGCGCGACGACGACGGGCGGCCTGAGGGATACTGGTCGTCGGCAAGTTTCGACTGATTAACCGTCGCCCGTCCCGATATATAGGGCCGAAAGCCCCGGTAGTCAACCGGCAAGAGAGCGGTCCAACCGAGTCCGGGCGAAGGGCCGTAGTCCCCGCGCGGTTCGGAACCGGAGAGTAATTGCAGCGAAACCAGCCCGAATTCAGCCCAGAGGTTCATATAGGGTGATACGCCCCGCCCTGCCGCGAAACCGACGCGTCGGATGTAAGTCAAGTCATTTCCGAGGTATCTTCGGTCGAACGATCCGTCGAGCGTCGCACCCCACCGGGAGGCGCTGCCCGGCGCATAGGGGAAAAGCGGTTCGGATTCAGCAGCGTGCGAGATGCAAATGCAGATACTGATGCTAATGCTGAATGATGCGGCAAGCAGCGCCGTTCGGTCAACAGCAGGACGAATCCGACTCATTGATCGACGCTGATGATGACGATCCCATCGACATCGGTGTCGCCATCCCCGTCGATGTCGCAGATTACGGTGACGATGGCCGACCCGGCGCTGTTGCCGGCGGTGAATAGGGTGAAGGCGACGCCGGCGGCGTTGGTCACGCGGGAGGCGTGCTGAAGGCTGCAGCCGCCGGGGTTGGTGGTGATGCTGAAGCCGAGCGTAACTCCCGAAACGGGATTGCCATATTGGTCGGTCGCCGTCGCGGTGACGGTTCCGATGCGCCCGAACTGGAGCGCGGCCGGGTTGGCTTCGACGGCAATTGCTGCCACCGGCCCCGCGGTGATCGTCACCTGCACCGCATTGGCCGCGTCGCCGGCGGAAGCACTCACCGCGTAGTCGCCGGCTTCGGTGGCTCCGGAGAAGCGGCTCGACGCGGAGCCATTGCGCGTCCGGACGGCGGAGGGCGAGAGGACGCCTTCGTCGGGCTCGACGGCAAAGAGCACCCGGGTGTCGTCGGCGACACGGTTGCCATAGACATCGAAGATGTCGGTCACGATGTCAACCGAACCGCCGGCAGCGACCTGCGCGGGATCGGCGCTGATGTCGATCTGTCCCGGATCGCCGGGCAGGAAGGTGATCGGCGATGAGCGGCCCGAGGTGTCTCCGGCGGCAGCCACGACCCGGGCGGTCTGCCCGGCGACGGTGCCAGCGGTGTAAGTTGCCGCCGCCGATCCGGTCGAATCGGCCACCGTCTCGCCGGGTGCGATCGAGCCGCGCCCTGCCGGGTCGATGCTAAGTGCGACCTCAGTGCCCTCCTCAACCGGATTCCCGAACTCATCGGTAATGCGGATCGTAATGGGGGTTGCCGTCGCTGCGGCGAGCGAGTAGGATGCGGCGCTTACGCTGACCGAGTAAGGTTCGCCGGCGAGATAGGTGAGATTCGCTATGGTGGTGCTGATGGTCCCGCCGCGGCGGCTGGCCTGGACGGTGAATTGGGCTGCGCCGGCCGTGGTGCCGCTTGAAAGGACCGTCGCCGCCTGCCCACTCACGGTTACAGTGGAGGCGGGATCGAACGAGCCGTCGGGGGCTTCGAACCGGACCGAGGTGCCGTCGGTGGCGGGATTGCCGTTGGCGTCGGTAACGTCTATGACGATCCGGGTGGTATCGCCGCCGACGGTAAGTTGTCGCCGGCCCAGGGTGGCTGCGATGTTTGCCGGAGGCCCGGCTACGAAGGTGAGAATCGGCTGCTGGTCGAGCAGCGTCCCCCCGGCGCGGACCTCGACCCGACCCTCCCCTACCGATCGTCCGACAATGGCAGCCGAGGTTTGGCCGGATTGGGTCGTTGCCGCGGCAGGCTGAGTAACGAGCGCATCCCCTCCCACGACCGAGACCGCGACCCGGTCGGGCGGGACGTTGGGGATGGCGATGCCGCGCGAGTCGTAAAGTGTGATAGCCACCTGCGACTCCTCAGCGCCGTCGGCGACGATCTCGGTCGGGGTCAGGACCACCCGCGACCGGGCGGCGTCGATCACCTGCGGCAGACCGGTGCCTTCGAGGAACGCCACCCGATCCCCATTGGCCGAGGTTATCGTTGCGGTCAGGGTGATGGTTGTGGCGTCGATCCCGCCGACATAGTTGAAGAGACGCACCCGGAAAGTAGTTACGCCGCCGCATTCGACGAGCGTCACCGGCTCGCCGACCGCTTCACCCGTCAAGGCGAGGCCTTGAACGGCTTCTCCCTGAGGATTTTCACCCTGCACGCCAATCTCGATGGTCGTCCCGGCTGTCAAAGGATGCCGGAAACTGTCGGCAACGGTCAGGACGAAGTCGCGGAAGCCTCCGGCGGGAATGGACCAGCCGTCCGAGGTGTCGAACCTCGCCAATGTCGGGCCGGTTACGAGGACGATGGTGCGCGAAGATACCTCGCGGTTCTGCCAATCTATGGTCTGGGCGGTAATGGTATCGACGCCGCCAACGGGCTCGGGTGCGGTTGTTCGCAGGATGGCTCGCGCCAGGCCGGACGAGTCGGTCGCAGCCGAGCCGGTGATGACGCCTCCGGTAGCACGGAAGCGGACGACGGTGCCGGGCGTTACAGGGTTTGAAAAGCGGTCGCCGAGAACAACGTCTATGATCACCGTGTCGGGCGGCGTTCCGAGGATGCCGGTAACACTGCAGCGGTCGTTCAGGACGGCAAAGTGCGTCCCGTCGGGCGGCCCGCCATGAATGGCGACGGAGATTGCCCGCCCGGCAATATTGGCGCCGGTCGAGGCCGTTATTTGAACCGCGCCGGCGTAGAACCCCGACCGCACCGTAACCGCGACCCGGCCCAACCCGTCGGTGCTTATTGAGTCCGGCTGCAAGTAGGCTACGGCGTCGGCACCGACGACGTCGGGATCGACGAGGCTGTCGGGGCCTTCGAGGCTGAAGCGCACCGTCGCGGGGGAGAGCGAGTCCACCGGCACCCCGCGGTCGTCTCGAACTTCGAAGAGCAATGCAGCCGTTTCGGGCGAGCCCGATCCCCGCACCCCGATGCTTGATCGGTCAGCCGAGACGAAGACGATGTTGTTAGCCGTGCCGCTTACGAAGAGCACTTCAAGGGATGCGGTCGCATCGCCGGTCGAAGCCCGGACGAGCGAGCGTCCGGTCTCGAGCGCGCTTGTGAGACGACTTACCGCCCGACCCTCTTGATCGGTCTGGACGAGGGCGGTAACCTCGCCGCGGGAGGCGCTGAACGAGACGTTTTCGCCGGCTCCGAGCGGGTTGTCGAACCTGTCGAAGACCTGCGCACGCAAAGTCGTATTGTCGATACCGTTGGCGCGCAGAGTATCGCGATCGCTTTCGAGGGTGAGGCGGAAGGGCGCACCCGGCCGCAGGCGGATGACCACCCGGTCGCTCACCTCGCCGGAGACGACGCGGATGGTGTCGAAGCCGGTTACGCGCCCGGCGCGGTAAATTGCAGTGGCGACGCCTCCGGCGGTGAAGCGGGGCGAGACCACCGTCCCGAGTTGTGCCGAAAGGCGGATTTCGGTCAGGTCGGCAACCGGCGCGCCGTCCGCGTCGAAGAGGCGCAGCGTAATCTCGGTTGAGGCGTTGCCGTCGGCGACGAGGATGGCATCGGCAACGGCGATTTCGATTCGGGCCGGTTCTCCACCCTGCAGGTCGCCGGGGAGCACGGCGCGGCTCGAGTCGCGAACTTCACCCGACAAAGCGGATATCCAGACTTGCCGTCCGGCGCGGTCGTTGGCATAGGTGAGCCAGACGCCGTTGGGGTAGTCGATCGGGTCAATGGGGGTGAGGACGACGCCGCCGCGGGTGTAGCCGGTGCCGGTGATTTGGGCGAGGGTATCGGGATTCAGCGAGAACCGGACGACCGTCGAATCGATGACCGGGTTGCCGGCACGGTCGCTCACGACCGCCGTGACCGGGATGGCGGTGGTCCCGCCGGCCGGACGATGAATAGTGTTGAGGTCGGGCCGGACGACGACCCGGGCAGATGGACCGGCTTCGATTTCGAGATTACCTCCGGACGCCAGCAGCCGGCCCTCGTAATAGACCGCTATCGACGCCTGGCCCGACCGGTCGCCAGCACGGACAGTTGTCTGAGCGATACCGTTGTCGGTCGTTGCAGCAAACGTATCGGCTCCTCCGGCAAAGGTAAGCCCGAGCCGGGTCGCTTCGCGCAGCACGAGTTGGGTCCCGTCGGGAACGAGGCTTCCTCCAGCGTCGCGCACGGTGACGATCAGGTCTGCTGTCTCACGCCGGCCGCTGCCGGTTATGGAGATGAGACGGGGAGCGATCTCGATGGCCGCCGTCGCCGGGAGTGAGGCGAGACATTCAACGGTCGTGGAGTCGGCCAGACCACCGTAGGTTGCGCGCAATTGAGCGCTGCCGGGCGAGGGCGGGGAGGTGAACGCGACCCGTGCCGATCCAGTGCTGTCGGTAAGGGCTTCGCGGCCAATCAGCCCGCGGTCGGCGGCGAAACCGACTGTCCTGCCGATGAGCGCGACATTACGGGTCGTCTCGATTAGATGCGCCCGGACAACCGCGGTCGCCCGCCCGTTGGCGGGCAGCGCGCCGGGCGTTGCTGTAAGGCGCAGTGTTACTCCAAGTTGATCCAGTTCGATTGCATCCGCCGCACCGCCGCCGGCAGTGGCTTCGACCGCGAGAGTCGTATCGACCGAAGAGGCAAAGCCCCGGAAGGTTGTCCGGGCGAAGCCATCGCCATCGCTAAGAACTGAAGCCGGCGACACCGTTCCCCCCGCAGGCGCGGCAAATGTGACCCGGATATTTGCTGCCGGGTTGCCGACAGCATCTACGACGCGGGCGGCAAGGGCGACGCTGTCGAGGCCATCGCCAAGGAGACCCGACTCCTCTGCAGTGAGGGTGAGTGTGCCCACCACCGGCACAAACCTAACGCTCCGGCGAGTCGTCAACGTCCGTCCGTAGGAGACATCGACGTTGGCAGTCCCCGGACTGGCCGCAGCCCGAAGCGGGACGGTCGCTTCGCCTTCTTCGCTGAGAACGGCGGTGCCGGCGATCTGTCCGGCGTCGGTCGTGAACCGGACGCTTTTGCCGCCGACCGGATTGCCTCCGGTGGTGAGCACCAGCCGCGCAGTCATCAGAGCGACGGCGCGGCCGTTGGCCGGGATGCTGTCAGGGGCGGATTCGAGCGAGAGGGTCAAGCCTTGCAGAGCAACCGCTACCGTGTCGGCAAGGTCGCCGGCAATCGCCCGGACGACGAGCGAGGTGTCGCTCACCGAGGCAACGCCTCGAGCAAAGACCGTCGCCTGACCCGAGCCGCCAGTGCTCGCGGTGTCGCGGGAGAGGCTGCCGCCGGAAAGGATACCAAACGTAACGGGAACACCCTCGACCGGCCGGCCGAGGGTATCCCGGACGACCGCAGATATCGACGTCGAATCGACGCCATCGGCAAGCAGGGACGCCGCTCCGGCGGAAGCATCGAGATAGGAGAATCTACCGGCGAAGGCGACAACGAGGGTCTCGGCGAGGGTCGTTCCCTCCGGTCCGTAGAAGACGCCAACCGATGCGACGGCGGGCCGGTTGGCGCTGCGGAGTTGAACGCTCGCTTCGCCGCCTTCGCCAAGCCGGGCAAAAGGCGCAATAACGCCGGCGGTGGTGGTGAAGCGGAGGGTATCTCCCGTCACCGGATGGCCTGAAGTGGTCTCGCGAACCGAGGCAAGGACCGTCGAAGTTGAGCGCCCGTCGCCGGTGATGAGGCGCGGCTCAGCGGAAGCCTCGAGCGTAACGCCCCGCAGCGCGACGACTCCGGCGGAGCGGAGCCGGCCGTCGCGGGAAGTCGCAACGATGCCGAGCCGCCCGTCGGCTGTCGAAGGTGTTCCCGTAGCCCGGGCGCGCAGGAAGCCGTCGCGGTCGGTCCGTCCGACGTTGGGGGAAACGACTCCGGGTCCGTCAAACTCGATGGTGACGACCTCGTCCGGCGCTCCGCCCCCCCATGGATCGGTGATGCGCGCGGCGACGTCTGCTGCAGCCAGCCCACTGGCGAGGATCGAACCGGGAGTTACGGTCAATTGGATTGCCGCCGCGCGGTCGATCAGTTGGACATAGACCGTGTCTTCGAGCGTGTTGCCGTAGCGGGCGCGGATCATCGCCCGACCGGGCTGTCCGCCGGCAGTGTAGGCGGTTGTGGCGAGGCCGTCTTCAGAGAGAGGAACGGACTGCGCCACCGCACCCCGATCGGTGGCGAAGAAGACCCGGCCCGGTGTAACCGGGTTGCCGGAGGAGGTCTCGACGACCCGTGCGGCAAGGTTTGCAGTGGCAATGGCGTTGGCGGGGAGGCTGTCAACATCGGCTGAAAGTTCGATAGTGATGCCTCGCAAGCCCAGATAGATCGTGTCGCGATAGGCGCCGCCGGCAGTCTGTGCGACGATGCGGATCGAGTCTTCGAGGGTCCGGGCAATACCGGTCAGGACCGTCGAAGCGAATCCCTCGTTGCCGGTTACGAGCCGCGACGACCTTAGCGCGCCGCGATCGACTGCGAGGTCGATGCGGACTCCGGCTGCTCCCCGCTCGAGGCCGTCGAAGGCCCGGGCTGTAACGACCGCGGTATCGAGGCCGTCGGCACGAATCGAAGCAACGTCGGTCGTCAGAACGATGCGCGCAATCACCGGAAGGAAGACGACGGCGACCGAATCGCGGATAGTTCCGCCGAAGCGGGCGGTTATGCGCGCGGTGTCGGGCCGGTCGGGGGCGGTCAGTTGGACGGCCGCGAAGCCGTCCGCGTCGGTCAGGGCAAACGAGCCGATGGCTCCGGCGGTGGTGGAGAACTCGATTCGGCGACCCGGCGCCGGAGCGCCGTCGGTGGTGCTGAGCCGGGCGGTAATGGCAACCCGGGAGCGCCCGTCGGCGAGCAGCCGGTCATCTCCGGAGATTACGGAGAGGCGCGCTCCCCGCATCAGGATCGTTGCGCGGGAGCGGACTTCGCCACTGACGGCATCGATCTGCGCAGGCGCGTCGCGGTCCGACGCCGGAGCGGTGAAGAGGCCGGTTACGGTCCCGTCGCCGAGGGTGTTCCCGACAGCCGGTTCGACCCGGCCGAAGTTATCGGGAGTTAAGGTGAAAGCGATCCGGTGACCGTCGGCGACCGGATTGCCATTCGAGTCGGCTGCCAACGCCAGGAAATCGGCGGTTTCGCTGCCGCTGGCGAAAAGTGTTTCGGCGGAAGCCCCGAAACGGATGAACGCCGGGCCTCGCGGTTCGAGCCGGATCGTCCGCTGATGGAAGCGGGCTGGTTGATCGGCAAGCGAGGCTCTTAGCAGCGCAGTCCCGGTGGCTCTGCCGGCGGTCCAGTCGAGCGTTGCCATACCACGCTCATCGGTCTGACCAATGCCGAGTTGGGTGCTTTGCAGCGCTCCGAGCCGGACGCCGGCGATGGAGAACCGGTCGGTCGCGCCGCCCTCGACCGCGCCAATGATCTCGATTCGGTTGACCCCTGCAGCAACCTGATCGGTCGGCAGGTTCAGGGTGTAATCGCTCCAGAGACGGCTGCGGGGCAGCGCCACTTGATCGAGTGGCTGGCGGTTGATGTGGACTTGCGTTCCGGGCAGGTCGATGCCGCGCAACTGCGCCTGAAAGCGAAGACCGGTCACGGCATCGGGATCGTCGATCCGAAACGACGACTCCCAGCGCACGACATTGGACGCTTCGGCCGGATCGAGCAGGATGACGACGGGGCTTTCCTGGGTGAACCTCACCGAAACCCCCGACACCGGTTGACCGGCCGGGTCGGTTACGAGGGAGGTCAGGCGGAGCGTTGAACGGCCGTCGGCGGGAAGTTCGTTGCGATCGGGTGTCATAACGATAGAGAGCCGTGCCGGATCGGGCAGAAAGAGGACGCTGTCGGCAGCGGTCAAGCCTTCGCCGTAGAAGACCTGTACCCGTGAGGTGCCATTTATGACCCCGGTGGTGAGGCTGTCGAGGTAGGTGCCGTCGGCGCGGGTGGTGCCTTCGGCTTGAATGGCGCCGAGGGAGGCTCCGATCCGGAGCCGGGCGCTGCCGATAGCGGCGCCGGTGGTGGTCTCGTTCAGTTGCACCGCGACACCGGCCCGGCTGCGCCCGTCGGCGTAGAGAGCCCGGGGAGAGGTCCGCACTGCGAGCCGGACTCCGCGCAGGGTGACGGACGTCGAATCGACGACTTCGTCCGGCTCAAGGGTCGCCGGGCGGTAAGGTTGGACGGTTGTCGAGATGGATCGCGAGATGGTGAGCGAGTAAGCGGGTAAGCGCGTGAGCGAGGAGGGGGGAGGTTGTGAAGGCTGCTCTGAATCGATGGAGACTATCCCGGCATCTTCTCGCTCACTCAGGCCCCGCTCACTCGCTAACTCGCTTACTCGCTCACTCGTCGCCGTCGCCCGGATGCGGACGATGGAGTCTGCCGGCAGCCCGATGCCGGTATAGAGAGCGGTGAAGATGCCGTCAATGCCGGTGCGGCCGCTCGACGGAGCGATGCTTCCGGCGTCAGCCTCAAGCACAATAACCACTTCGGGCGCAGGCTGGCCCAAGAGATTCGATGCGAAGACGACGATGCGGGTGGTGTCGAGGCCATTTGCGAGGAGCGACCGCCGGGATGGTGAAACCGAAACCCTCGCCAAGGCGGGAATCAACTCGATATGGGTCGAGTCGGGCGCGAGGAAACCTAACTGGCCATAGACGACCGCCGTGCCCGTCTCACCGCCGGCGGTGAAGGTCGTCCGGGCGCGTCCCGATGAGTCGAGCAGCGCGAAGGGTCTGATCACGCCGCTGCGAGCGCTGAACCAAACCGTATCCCCGACGACCGGACGGCGGCCCCGCCGTTCAACGGCTTCGCAGGTTACGATTGCAGGCGTCGCGCTGCCGGCCGAGAGGCTGTCGGGGGAAGCGGTCATCCGTCTCTCGATGGACCGGATGTCGAGGTCGGCAGACCGGCGCAACGAGCCGGCGCTGGCGAAGATGCGCAGCGATGAGTCTTCCTCAACCGGCGGCGAAGAAATGACGACGAACGCCCGGCCGGTCGAATCGGTCAAGACCCGCACCGAGTCGGGAGGCTGGTCACCGATGCCAAACCAGACCTCAGCCCGGGCGACGACGCCTCCTCGCGGGTCGGTCACGGTTGCAGTTACGCGCGACGATCCGATCCCGCCGGCCAGTATCGAAGGCGGATCGAGCGCTATGGTTAACCCGCCAATAAGGGGCAGCAGTTCCAGGGCGGTGCTGTCGCGATGCGCCAGTGCATAGCGGGCGGTTACGAGAGCGGAGCCGGTTTCGCCGGCGGCAGTGAAAGTAACCGATGTCGTTCCATTGGCATCGAGGATGCCGGTGGCGGGCACCTGCCCGAGTAAAGCGCTAAAGCGGATCGTATCGCCGGAGACCGGATTGCCGGAACGTGTCTCGTGCAGTTGCGCCGTAATCTCTGCCGTGGAGCCGCGCCGGGCGACGAGGGAGTCGGGCGACGCGGTTACACGCAGGGTCAGTCCCCGGATCAAGAGGTGGAGGGTGTCCGAGGTCTCGTCGGAAGACGCGACTGAAAACTGAGTCGAGGGAGTCGATCGCATCAAAACGTGGGAGGCATCGGTCGGGGGGGACTCCGAAAGGTGATGCGCGGTTTGGCGATCGACGAGTGCTGCCGGCCCGCGCGCACCCGGCATAAGCGTCGGCGACGCGGCAATAGCGCGGATGACCGCAGTCGTATCCTCGATCCGGGCCGGCGCGATGTAGTTGACCGATGCGGCGCCGTTGTCATCGGTGACGGCGCGGCTGCCGGTCAAGGTCCCAGTCGAAGCGGTGAACTCGACCTCGATGCCGGGCGCCGGCCGTCCGGTTCCTCCGAAGACCCGTGCGGTGAGGGTTGTGCCGCGCTGTCCGTCACCGCGCAAAATGGTCTGCCCGGCCGTGAGGTCGATCCGGCCGACGGCTTCGGCATAGCGCACCAGGGTCGTATCGGCGAGGAGGGGGCCGTAGCGGGCGACGATCCGGTCGGTCAAGCCGGGGCGTCGGGCTGCGGTCAGGGTCGCGCGGGCTACACCCGACTCGTCGGTTTCAACGCTACCGGCGATGGTGCCGTAAAGCGCCGAGAAGGTAACCGGCGACTCAGCCACAGCGCGCAGATTCTCTTCCTTGACGACGGCTACCAGCCGCGCTGTGGCCTGCCCGTCGCCAGGAATGAGTGTATCGGCGGTCGTTATCGAAATGGAGACACCCCGGAAGTCGATGGTCCGGCGGGACTCTGCGCTATCGGCTGAGGCAACGATCGACAGGTGCCGGGACGAATCGTGCCTTAGCGCGGCATCCTTGACATTCGTCGATTGCTGATGTGTTAGAGCCCTCCGGTCGTCACCTTCGGGCGGCATTCCCGACCCGGTGGCGAAGGAAGCCGTTATGGTGCCGGTGAGGCCTTGCGCCGAGGAGGGCGAGGTGAGTATTGTCGTAGCCCGTCCTTGGGCATCGGTGGCAACCACGGTGGAGGCTTCACCGTTGATCGTTCCGGCGGAGAGATCGATGCGGATTGGTATGCGGGCGATGGAGTCGCTGCGAGAGGTAACATCGATAACGATACGGGTGGTGTCGAAGCCGCTGGCGAGGATCGACGGCCGGCCGATGCGCATGGTGAGGTCGGAAGATGGGGGCAGGATCTCGACCGTCAGCATCTCGCGCAGGTCGGCGGCGGCGATGAAGATGGAGTCGGTGCCGGACCGTTCGCCGGCGAAGTAACGACCTTCGAAGCGGCCATTGGCATCGGTCGTATCGGCGGCGGTGATGGTGCCTTGGGAAGCATTGAACGAGACGACGATTCCGCCGAAAGCGGCGCCAAATTGATCGACAAGGCTGCCCCGAAGCCGCGCCTCACCGCCGGGCGCCAGACGCGAAGGTTCGACAGTAAGTCCGGCGACAAACATCCGCCGCACGGGGGGGCCGACGGGATTGAAACTGCCCTCCTCCTTGCACTGCAGAATTAGCGCCGACAGGAGGATAAGGCTGCCCGTGATCCGGTTAGGGAAGCGTCTGATTAGTGCCGATAATCGTCGCATTCTGCATTCTGCATTCAACACTCTTCATTTCTTGGTCGGCTCTTTGGCGGCTTCGACAGGGACGTCATCCTTCAGGATGCGAGGCGTGATGAAGATCGAGAGGTCGGATCGTTCCTTGTGATCGACCTGATGGCGAAAAAGCGGCCCGATCAAGGGCAGCGAACCTAACAGCCAGACGCGCTTCTCTTCCCAGATTTTCTGGTCGCGAATTAGCCCGCCGATGACCGCGGTTCCGCCGTCGCGCACTTCGATGCGGGTATCGGCCTGGCGGGTCGATATGAGCGGGAGGCGGCTGCCGCCGCTTTCCAGCCACCCGGTGATCTCCTCGACCTGAGGTTTCAGTTCCAGCATAATCCGGTCGTTATGGAGAATGTGCGGCACCACTTCCAATTTAATCGGGACGGTGCGCTCGGTGAAGGTGATCTGCGCACCGGCGGCTCCGCCGGCGCCCGAGGTTTGACTGATCCAGGTGGTGAGTCCGACGGAGATCGTAGCGGGTTGATCTTCGATGGTGGTCAGACGGGGTTGGGAGAGTAGTTTCGACCGGTTCTCGCGGAGCAGAAGTTCCAGAGTGACGTTGAACTGGGTCGTTGCCAGCGAGCCGAACTGGACGGCTCCACCGGTCGCAGCATCGATTGCTCCGCCGAGATTCCACTCGGTGCGTCCCTGATAGTTGCCTTGTGCTTTGAGCAATTGCTGCCAGTCGATGCCCATCTGCTGATCGTCACCAAGGGTGGTCTCGACGAACTGGACGTCGATGGCGATCTGACGCACCGGACGGTCGAGGCCTTCGATCAGTTCGAGAGCGCGCTTGATATTGGGCGCGCGGTCGGTGATGAGCAGAATGTCCGAGCGCGCCAGCGCGCCGGCGCCGGTGCTGGCGGCGCCCCCTTTGGCTCGGGCATAGACGTTGGCATTGCCCCATGGCGAGAGGACTCGTGCCGAGTCCACCGCGCGCTTGATGTCGCTGGCATCGCTGAACTTCAACTTAACCAGTTGGGTCTCCATTCCGAAGCCGCGACCTTTTTCGAGTGAATCGGGCGCTGAGACCAGCAGGATGTTGTCGAAGACTTGATACTGGTAGCCCTTGGCGCGGAGGATCGCGTCAAGTGCGGCTCGGAGCGTGACTCCGGAAAAGCGTAGCGATACGACCCCCATTGTGTCGGGGCCGATGATCAAGTTGAGATCGTGCTGCCTTGCCAGGAGCCGTAGGATGTCGGTGATCGCGCGTCGTGAAACTCGACCGATTCGACGACCCCGTCGAGGATGTTGTCGGTGGCGGAAGCCGGTTTTGTAGCGGCAAGGGCACCCAGCCCCGAAGAGAGGAATAGGTTCCAGGCAAAGATGAACCGAAACAGGCATCCCCGGTGATACCGGAGGCGCTCCATCAGTACGCCCGGAGAGGCCAGGCAGCGTCCAATCATTGCGCGCCTCCGCCCCAGGTGAGGGTATAGGAGCGTCCGCTCTTGGAGAGCCAGACCCGGTCGCTGTCGATCCGTTCCACGATCATCCCTTCGATTTCATCGCCCACCCGGACGATGCGCGAGTTTATCAGGGCGTATCTATCCCGCCCTTTGACGGATATACCGCCGAGTTTCATTCCGGCGACCATTTCGGCGTCGTCGATATGACGCTGCACCTGCACGAACGGGTCGCGGCCCCAATTGGCAAAGACGACCGGATCGCGGCGGGGGCGTTTGGGTGCTTCGACAACCGGAGTTGCAGGCTCGCTCCCGGCCGGGGCGGAGGGGCCAGCTCCGCCGAGTGGCACACCGGGCGCTTGAGGAGGCGCTTTGGCGGTATCTGCTGCCGCTTCCGGCGGAGGATCGGGCTTCTTCCAAATGAACCGGTAAGGGTCGTCGATAAGAAAGTAAGCCGCCGCCGCGCCGATAAGGGCGATCATTATCTTCTCGTTCTTCTTAATCGCCACCGGTCTGCCGTCTAAAGGTGAACATAAAGAAAGAGCCGCAACTTGCAATCGAGCATCGGGTAGCGATTGGGGATGGGGAGAATCCCCACATCCGCAATGGTCATATTGAACGGCAGGTCGGCCACGCCGTCGAGCATCCGTCCGAGATCGAGATAACGCCCTTCGAACTGGACGTTGAGCGGTACCTGCATCACATGCCGGCCGCTCATTTGCGCTCCCGCCTTTTCGAGGGCGTAGAGTTCAAACAGCGAAGGTTTCATATCGAGCAGCGTCAGGTTGTTATTGCGAGCAGATTGAATGATGGCTTGCGCCAGTTCGACGATCTCGGTGCGGGGGGGAAACCTCGAGTCCCAGACCTTGGTCTCGGCTTCGAGGTCTTCGATCTTCAAATTGAGCGCAGCGGTCTGAATCTTGTAACGATTGACGGCTGCAAGGGAGTCCTCCTGGCTGGATAGCAGGACTTCCTTTTCCTTGGTAGCGGAGGCGACCGGGCCGTAGAGGAGGAAATACCAGGCAACCACAGCGCCAATCGCCATCACCCCGGAGAGGATCAACTCCTCGCGGGGACCTAACTTAGCCTTGGTCAAAGCCACTTTACGCGCCTCTCATGCTATATTCCACAGAGGATGCGAAAGCGGAGTCTGCCGTTGGCAAGAACGGCTACCGAATCGACGGCGACATCACGAAAGTGGCCGGAGTTTTCGAGGGTAAAAACGAAATCGACCAGTTGGACATCGGTCAGGCGGCCCTGAGGGTAGAGGTTGCCTTCCAACTCGAGCACCCTACCGAAGATAGGTCTCTTGCTGATCCTGGCTCGAACGCTGTCGTCGCCGGCTGTGAGCGGGCTTCCGAAAGCTGAGGAGAACGACGTCAGGATGTCGCCGATGTTGAACCCCGCAGGCTCGTCGGGAGACTTGCTCTTCTTCGTATTGGAGGACTTCTCTTCGACCTCGGGGACGAAGAGGGTCTGCATCTGGACGAGGTAGATGTTATCCGGCACGAGGTTCGAGATGGCCTTGAGGTAACGCGGAATTTCAGGTTCGCCGATGCGGATCGACTCGAAGTCCTGGCGGCGTTCGGCGAAAGCTCGGGTCAGGTCCTGAACTTGGGCTTCGGCTTCGAGGAACTGGCCGCGCACCTTATCGAGGTCGGCGATCTCGGCGTGGACCTTCTCATAGTCTCGCTCGACGACAACGCTGCGGCGGAGGGCGCTTGCGTAGAACAGCGTCAGGAGTCCCATCAAGCCGAGCAGGATCGGGGTGATGACAGCGCGGGCGGCCTTTAGTTTCAGTTGGGTTTTGAGCGCAGCCGGGAGGATGCTGAGCGACTTGCCGTCGTCGAGTCCGACGGCGAGCGCCGGCATATAGACCGGGCCGGCTTCGGAAGCCGCTTCCATCACCTCGGAGGCGCGGCTGCGATGGGCTTGAAGGCGCGAGAGGGGGCTGCCGACGATGACGTCGAGGCCGATATTCTCGGAGAGGAACTCAGGCAGTCGCTTAAGTTGCGAACCGCCTCCGAAAAGGAGCATCTTGCTGACCTCAGCACCGCTCCGGTCGCGGCGATAGACGTCGAGGGAGCGGTTGATCTCGGTCGAGAGCCGTTCGACGACCGGGCGGAGGATGACCGCCGCGCGCATCAGGGCAGTATCGCGGTCGCCGGGGAGCCCGATGTCGATCTTATACTTTTCAGCCTGCGGTTCGGTCAGTTCCTCGCCGCTCGGGCCGAGCGGAGCGCCGGTCAGAGCGGCGGTGAAGTCGTCGCCGCCGCTGGCAAAGGTTCGGGCGAAGATCAACGTAGAGCCTTCGAGGATGCTTATCGCAGTCTTGGCGGCTCCGATGTCAACGCAGAGGACAGCGCCCGGACCGGTTGGAATGCCCGCATAGTCGCGCACCAGCGCCCGGTTTGCGGCCGGCGCGGCGGTTATGGTCGAGGGGACGAGTTCGCTCTGCTCGAGCCAACTCATCCGCTCGTTCAAGACCTTGCCATCGACGGCGAGGATCTCGAGTTCCTGTTTGCCTTTTTCCTTCGGGTTCCAGCCGCGATGAGCGACTTCGCAGGTGTCGAGCGCGAAAGGGAGGTCTTTCTTGATCTGGAACTTGATGGCATTGGCCAGTTCTTTGGCGGCGCCACCGGGGACGCTTACGCGCCGGACGACCGACGAGCGGTCGGGGAGGATGGCGCGCAGTTCGGCTTTCTTAAGGCGTGAAGACGGCAGCAGTTCGCCGATCAGTTTCGACATCAGCAAGCCGGACCCGCCTCCGGCTTTGCGCATTCCGATCGGAATGGTTCGCTGATCGAGCGCGACGATCTGCAACGTCGTTCCGGAACGCACCAGTTCGACGACCTTTACGGCTGCGCTTCCGATGTCGAGGACAAAGATGCGTTTGCCTTTGGCACCGATGTGCAGGGGTGGTTTTTTCTCTTTGGGAGGGGAGGCTTTCCCGGAAGTTGGCGGACTATCGGACTTGGGCGACCGGCGCGGCTTCAACTGCCGTTCGACCTTCCGCCAGAGGTCTTGAAGCGGGGAACTGTGAAGGAGCATCTCGAGTTCGGCGGCGTTGAACTCGGGAGCATCCTCGATCTTCTTGAGCGGCCCGGGTTCGGAAGGGGGGCGAGGTGGTTCCAGAGGCTCGATCCGAATGGGCTTGCCACCAACGGTAGGGGGCGGCTCAGGCGTGGGAGTCGATGGCGGGGTGCTGCGAGCCTTCCTAAGCAGTTCTTCCAGTGCCGAACTGGTTGGGCGCGGGGCAGCGGATTGTGCAGCCTCCGCGACTTCGTGAAGTTCTTCGCGAACGACATTCGGTTCCGGGGTGCGAAACCGTGCGACGGCGACGGGCGCCTCGGGAGACTCGACCGGTGCGGTTGTTTCAGAAACGCCTGGTGCTCCACCTTCTGCGCCCCGTCCGCTGCGAATGATCTCGAGCAGGCGGTTGGTGGCCAGTTCGCGCTGCTCATCCACTGAACGCCACCTCGCGCGATACGACGGTCTGGACGACGTCTTCGTCCACCCAGGGGCGATCGGTGCGGAGCATCTCGATGATGCAGTTATGGCAGAGGTTGGTGATCCGGCGCGGATAGCCGCGCGTTACCACGAAGACCTCTTTGTAGGCTCCGTCGGTGAAGAGCATCCGTTGGCCGTCCCACCCGGCCTGGCGGAGGCGGTACTCGATCATTTCCCGGGTGTCGGCTTCGTTCAGCGGATTGAGCATATAACTGGTCGTGATCCGGTCTTCGAAGTTGGGATTCCGGTTCAGTTTGGGCAGGAAGTCAAGTTGTGCGAATATGACTAATTGCAGTAATTTGAATTCGTTAGTTTCGTAGTTCAAGAGGTTGCGAAGCGACTCGAGGTAGGTCGGGGTCAGGTTCTGGCCTTCGTCGATCACGAGCACCACGATCCGGTTCTTTTCGACGCCCTGCTGAAAGAGGTAGGTCTCGATGGCGTTCTTGCACTCGAGCACCGATCTCGCCCGGGTCTTAATCCGGAAAAGATCGACGATGTTGCGCATGAAGGCGTATTCCGAGGGGAAGATCGGGTCGAGGATGAGGCCGAAGCGGTAGCGCTCCTGTTCCTGCCGGAAGAGTTGCAGGAGGGTGCGGGAGAGCGTCGTTTTGCCGGTTCCAATCCGGCCCAGGACAACAGCCAGACCGCGCCGGAGGCGGATGGCGATTTCGAGTCGGCTCAGGCACTCGGTATGCTCGGTCGAACGGAAGAGAAAGCGCGGGTTGGGCGACGAAGCGAATGGCTCTTCGCGCAGACCGATCAGGTCATAGTATTCCATCGTTCTTCCGGGCGACGATCTCCCGTATCGGAACGCTGCGGCGGCGCAGTTCGATAATCTTCTCGAGGTCGCGCAGGGCGTCTTCGCCGAAGATGCGGTAGTTCGACCGCTCGGCGCGGGCCGATTCGCGGATCAGGCCCAGTCCGATGTAATAGTTGATGGTATGAATCGACAGCCCGGTGCGCGACGCGAGGTCGCCAATCAGGAGCACGGACACCAAGTTCTACCCCCGTGTGTGTGACGCGAGGCTATTCGGGAATGGACTTCGGTTAAGCCGAAGCCGCGGGGAGAGAGCTCCCGGGAACTAAGTCTAATCTACAATTATTTGCAAATAAAGGAATTGCGTGAATTGTCAACAACGTCCACTCTATACCTGTAGAGTAAAGTCGATTTTAATATAGGAAGCCTCGAACTTCCTGTCAATAGTAGTGGTAGAGTGTGGCAACTAAAGTTTAATTCCCTGATCCAGCGATAGCCGTTTGCAGTTTTCACCACTGGGGTGGAAGCCAATTGTGCGGTCAGATGTCCTCATCTGACCGCTCCGCCGTCGGATGGGGACATCCGACGGCACACTTACCGCCGGATTAGGGTTCAATTTCAGGCTAACAGCGATGTAGGCTGGACTCCTTTAGAGAGCCAGTTGCGCACCCAATGGGACAATAGCGGTTGAGGCGCAATATTTTTGTGCAAAAAGTGGCTTCAACTATTGACAAGCCTTACTCTTGGCAGTATCTTGTCCTCTTGAGAGTTTCCATACCGCGCGAAGTCGGCCGGGCAGCCGTCTGCGCCCGCCACTTTGGGGTTCGTCTTTGAGGGGACGTGCCCGTCCCATTGTCACTTCAGAGCCTGCGTCGTGCATGCTCGAGTTCCAAGTTTGAGTGCCACCGGCACGACGGGTCATTAGTTTCATAGAATCATCACAGCGAATGCACACTTTCTCGGAGGTTGCAGAATGAAACGTGTAACTACAGAGGTTGGATTTGCGCGCATTCTCGGCGCGATGTTTTGCGTCGCCCTCCTGGCGATGCCGGCATCAGCCGGGTTGACGGTCGATCCTCAAGCCATCGATGCCGAAATGAACACCGGCGAACTGCAGGAGTTCAACATCGATTTGATGAATGACGGGGACGCGCAGATTAACTGGCGGACGGACATTGAGATCATCCGCGAGCCGAATCAGCGTCGGGACGCACTGGGCCGGAGGCTGCGCGCCGCCGGGCTGTTGGACGATTTCGTCTTCCCGCGCCCTGACGGTCGAGTCCCCGCCAGCACCGATCCGTTCTGGGGGAACGGGGCGAACGGCGCCGGAATGGCAATGCTGGACTTCGTCCGGCGGGGCGGCCCGCGCCGCGATCCGCCCGAGTCGCGCTATGCCCTCTTCAAGGAGGTGGGCGGCTGGGGCGACCAGATGGAGCAGATGTGGGGGCAGTTAGAAGCCAATATGACGCAGTTCAACAGCGGTCAAATGGGCAACTTTGCCATCGACGACTACGATGTCATCTGGATTCGCGAGTATCAGTCGGACCAGTTCAACACCGCCTGGAACAACAACCGGGCCCGGTTTGAGGAGTGGATCGACGCCGGCGGCGTCCTCTATCACGGCACCGGGACCAACAATTGGGGTGTCGCGCCGGTCAGTCCGGGCGGAATCACCCGTGTCGCGCAGCAGTATTCGGGGATGGGCATCGTCGATATCAGCAACGATCCCAACGCCGATAACTACAGTTACTTCGCCGAACTTTGCAACTGGCAGGGCCGTAACCAGTTGCCCGGCAACTCCTGGACGCACTCGGCGTTCCGCGCTGACATGTTCCAGAACATGGAGAACAGCGACTGGTGGCAGTCGATCGCGCATTTTAACGAGAACAATGCGCTCCTCGGCGTCGTCGTTTACAACTTTGGCCGCGGCTGGTCGGTTGTATCGGGCACCACCGACAGTCACCAGTATGTGAACTGGGCTCAACAGGGCATGTGGGGCTGGGCACTGCCGCGGCTGGCGCTCTACCTCGACTATCTCGCCAACCTTACCCGTTGGGTCGAGACCAATCCGGACGAAGGAGTGCTCCAAGGCGGAGCCAATTCGGCAATGGCGATTATCCTGAATGCCGAAGGCGCGCTGGACGGCGAGTATGCCGCCGATGTGCACATTCTCTCGAACGATCGGGAGAATCCCGACATCGTCGTTGCGGTTACCCTTCTCGTTCATGGCGCATCCGACATTGCCGCTCGTTGGGGCGCCGATTTCGGGTACCCCGAGATGATCAACTGGAACGGCGGATTCCGCGACGTCTTCGTCGGCGGAAACTATGCGGTTCCGGTTACGATCACCAACACCGGCACGGCGGCCCTTGAAGTGGGCGAAATCCAGTTCGGCGACGGCGAATTCTCCGCCGAACCGGCGCAACTCAACCTCGCGCCGGGGCGCCGGGAGGTGGTCAATTTGATCTTCAGCCCGAGCGACGCTTACGAGGTCGAGTCGAGCGTGATCTTCTTCAACAACTCGGCGGTCAATCCCGAGTTCACGGTCAACTATCACGCGCGGAGTTTTGCGCCGCCGGCGGTGGAGGTTAATCCTCAGGCTATCGAGGACGAACTTAACACCGGCGAACAGAGCGAGCACGTCGTCAACATCTCCAACACCGGCGACGCCGCTCTCGTCTGGGAATCCTACTTCGTCGGTATTCGCGAGCCGGGCGCCCGGCGGGATGCCTCGGGGCGGGAAATGCGCGAAGCCAACGGCGCCGGTCCGCAGCGCGACGATCCGGGCGACGTGCTGCAGGAGTTCGATATTGAATTCCCCGGCATCACCGGTCTGGCGTGGGATCCCGACAATGAAGTGATCTGGGGAATGTCGCATAATGAACCCCCGGCGATTTTCGCGTTCAATCCCGAGAACGGCGAGATCATCAACCGCTTTGACCTCGGCGATGTCCGCTACGTGGACCTGACCTATCGCGATGGCCGCCTATACACCAACGGCTGGCAGCGCGATCCGCAGACCATTCACGTATTCGACCTGGAAGGCAATCGGGTCGAACAGATCGAGGCTCCGGTCAACATGTGGCGCGGCCACTTCACTATAACGGATGATCACTTCTTCATTCGCATGGAAGAGGGCTGGGAGAACTCCGATGTGATCCAGGTCTTCACGTTCCCGGACTTTGAGGAAGTTGGACGGATCCCGGATGCCGAGCAGACCGGCGATCAGAGCACCGGCCAGATAATGTGGGTTGAGGCCGACCGGAGCGGTCAACTCTGGGTCGATGGCGGCGACCAACTCTATCAACTGAGCGTTGACGGCGGTTGGAATTGCGATGTGGTGCAGAGTTTCAACGTCCTTGCGGGCCGCAACAACCGCTCGGGACTGACCCACGACAAGTATGACATCTGGCGTGCGCCTTATCGTCTCTGGGAAGACCGTCAGACGGTCGTCCAGCGGATCGACGACGGCATCGCCGAGTCTTACTGGGTAGTCTGGGAGCCGACCGAGGGCGTGCTTGACGCCGGCACCGACGTCGATGTCTTCGTCACTCTCGATGCGACCGGACTGCTCGATTTCGAGTATCAGGGTGAACTGCGTATCGTCACCAACGACCCGCAGAATCCCGAAGTGGCGGTGTCGATCAGTCTGCTGGTGCACGGGGCGCCGGATGTGGCGCTGGGCTGGGAACTCGGGCAGGAACAGAACCTGATCGACTGGAACGCCTACCACGAAGACCTCTTCACCACCGGCACCTACGGCGTTCCGGTGCAGTTGACCAACATCGGCACCGCATTGCTCAATGTAGAGAGCATTGCATCCGCCAACGAGGTCTTCTACTGCGAACCAGCCGCGCTCGAACTCGAGGCTGGCCAACGCACCGAACTGATGTTCTTCCTTCATTCCGATGATGATGGCCGGCACGAAGGCGAGATGATCATCACGTCCAACGATCCGGGCAATCCGGAGATAGCGATCAACCTGCTCGGGATTACGCTTTCGCCGCCCATCATTGTCGTCGATCCGCAAGCGATCGAGGATCAACTGAACACCGGCGACATCAATGAGCACGTGGTCAACATCGCCAATCAGGGCCAGGCTCTGCTGCGCTATGAGATCTCGCATGAGATCATCCGTGAGCCGGAAGGGAATCTCCGGCGCGACGCGAGCGGACGCGAACTCCGCAACGCGGACGGCGGTCCGCGGCGCGACGATCCGGGCGACCTGATTGCGCAGTTCAATCAGCCGCAGGGCGCCGGCGCCAACATCTACTGTTCGCCGGTGGGCTACGACCGGGAGAACGACCTGGCGTTCATCACCGTTTACAATAACCAAATCCTCTCGGTCTATACCCACGACAACTACCAGAACTTCCGCGAAGTTCGCCGCTGGCAGGCGACCCTGCCGATGGACGGCGGCTTCTACGAGGGCGTGGTTTACATCTGCAACCTGAACCAGCCGACCCAGGTCTGGCGCTTCGATATCAATGGCAACAACATCGGCAACATGAACGCCGGCATCAATGCCTACGGTATCGCGTTCGACCATGAGGAGGGCTGGTGCTTCATTAAGGAGCAGGCGAACAACCAGCCGATTCAGGTTTATCAGATGGACGGGAACAACCTGGGCCAGCGCATCGGGACGATCAACAACTGGACGCAGCATGCAGCCAACAATGTGAACGTCTATGCACTGGAGTGGGTATCGAAGCATCCCGACGGGCAACTCTGGATCGGCCAGGGCGGTCTCAACAACAACGGGAACCAGAACGTCTATCAGGTGCACATCAACACCGAGAACTGGGCGTCCGACGCAGGTGTGTTGAACTTCCAGGCGGGCATCACCCAGCCTTACGATGCGGTGATGCACGACGGGCACAACCTCTGGGTCGGCGGCTGGGGTCCCGGCAACATCCGCATCTACGATGACGGCGTTGTCGAAGCCTACTGGCTCATCTGGGATCCGCAAGAGGGCGAAATCGAGTCCGGTGGCGACCAGAACGTCGTCGTTACCCTCGATGCAACCGGCTTGATCGGCGGCGACTACGAAGCCGATATGCACTTCCTCTCCAACGACCCGGCCAATGCCGATGTCGTGCTCAACATCCTGATGCATGTTACCGGTGTTCCGGTCGTCGATGTTAACTGGCCGGCCGGCATCGGTTATCCCGATGTGATGGACTGGAACCGCGCGTTCCAGGACATCTTCTCTGGCGGTCCTTACGACATCATCGCCCGGGTGGTCAACGTCGGAACCGACGACCTGCAGGTGAGCGACATTACCTGCGACAACGACGCCTGGTCGTTTGACCCCGTCGAGTTTGCACTCGCACCGGGCGCGCGGCAGGATGTGGTCTTCACCTTCAATGCGCCCGAACCGGGTGAGTATGACGGAACGGTGACGGTCCACTCGAATGCACCCGCGAATGATGGGCAGTACAATGTGGCAGTATCGGCTGATGCCAGCATGCCGCCGACGATCGTGGTCGATCCGCAGGCAATTGAGGATGATCTCAACACCGGCGAAATGTCCGAGCACGTAGTCAATATCGCCAACGACGGCGATGCGCTATTGCGCTGGGACACGGACGCCGAGATTGTCCGCGAGCCGGACGGCGCCCGCCGTCGGGACGATCTGCGGGCACGCGGTCTGCGTGCCGCCGAGGGGATGGAGCAAGTCGCGCAGGTGAATCCGTTTGCCGCGATGCGCGTCGTTCCGGCTACCAACGACCCCATTTGGGGCGACGGCTCGGTAGCGCTGCCCGAAGGCGCTGCCAACCTGCGTCCCGGCGTCAACCGCGGTGGACCTCGTCGCGACCCGCCTGAATCGCGCTTTGCGCTCTTCAAGGAGGTTGCCGGTTGGGGCGACCAGATGGAAGCTATCTGGCAGGAACAGGGCGCCGATATGACCCAATACAACAGCGGTCAGATGGCGAACTTCCCGATTGAGGAGTTCGATGCGATCTGGATACGGGAATACCAGTCCGACGCCTTCAACACCAACTGGAACAACAACCGGGCGCGCTTCGAGGAGTGGGTCGATGCCGGCGGTGCAATCTACCACGGCGTCGGCACCAACAACTGGAACGTCGTTCCGGTTCATGTCGGTGGTCTCCGCCGGAACCAGCAAGGCGACGGCAACGGTGTTGTCGTTGTCACCAACGATCAAGGTGCCGACAACTACAACTACCTTGCTGAGTTGATGCAGTGGCGGGGTGGTGAGGTGCTTCAAGGCAACGCTTGGAGCCACGCCTCTTACACCCGTCAGAACTGCGACGACATCGAGAACAGCGACTATTATCAGGCTATCGCCGTCGGTCAGGGTCCACAGCCGGATCGGATCGGGGTGGTGGTCTATAACTATGGTCGCGGTTGGGCGATTGCCACCGGCACAACCGACAGCCACCAGTACAACAACTGGCGCGGCCAGGCCTGGTTCTGGGGCAACGCCCTCGCCCGGCTCATTTGGTATCTCGACTACCTCGCGAACTACAACGCCTGGTTGTCCTGGGATCCCACCGACGGCGAGATCGAGGCCGGCGGCGACCAGAACGTGGTCGTCACGCTGAACGCCGAAGGTCTCGTGGAAGGCGACTACGAAGCCGTCTTGATGTTCCTTTCGAACGATCCGGCGAACCCGCAGGTCGATGTCAACATCCTCCTGCACGTGACCGGCGTTCCGGTTATCGAAGCGGTTTGGGATCAAGCAGCCGGCTTCCCGGACATCATGGACTGGGATCGCTGGGATGCCCGATTCCCCGACCTCTTCACCGGTGGACCTTACACCATTCCGGTCACGGTGCGTAACGTCGGCACCTCGCTCCTTCAGGTTGAGAGCATCAACAGCGACCACGACTACTTCTCCGCCGATCCGAATGCCTTCGAAGTGGCTCCCGGCGAACGGTTGGTCGTCAACTTCATCCTCAACGCTGAGGAGAACGGCGAGCATGCCGGCACAATGACGTTCACCTCGAACGCCGACAACAACGATGACATCGCCATTCGGGTGCACGGAACGACGACCTCACCGCCTGAAATCGTGGTTGATCCGCAGGCGATTGAGACCGATCTTATAACCGGCGAGTCGGAAGAGCACGTCATCAATATCTCCAATAACGGCGAAGCGCTGTTGCGCTGGGATACGGATGTCGAGATCGTGCGTGAGCCGGAGGGCGGTCTGCGCCGCGACGCCAGCGGGCGCGAGTTGCGCGACGCCGAAGGCGGACCGCGCCGTGACAATCCGGGTGACTTGATCGCCCAATTTGCAGGGCCGAATCAGGTGAACCAGTATTGGTCGCCGGTCGGCTACGACATGGACAACGACCTCGTTTTCCTCGCCAGTTACACCAACAGCCTGATCGTCGTCTATACCCACGACAACTACCAGAATTTCCAGGAAGTTCGTCGCTGGGCGATGCCTAACCCGATGGACGGCTGCTGGATGGACGGGGTGCTCTACTCCAACCAGCACGGCCAGGCCTTCCTGCACCGCTGGGATGCTAATGGCAACAACCTCGGCAACTTCAACGTCGGCTTCACCTTCTACGGCGTTGCCGCCGACCAGGACAACCGCCGGATGTTCTTCCGCGAGCAGGTCGCCCCGAACTACGACATCCGGGTCCACGAGGTGAACGACCAAGGCCAACTTGGGCAGCGGCTCGGCTCGATCAGCAACTACCTGCAGTTCCTTGACAATCAGATCATGTATCAGATTGAATGGGTCTTCCGTCATCCGGAGGGTCAGTTGTGGATCAGCCAGTCGAACATTCAGCAGATCCGCCAGATCCAGGTGAATGAGGAGAACTGGCAGGCGATTCAGCGGGTGGTGTCGTTCGCCAATGGCGGCGCCAACCAGCCCTACGACGCTGTCGTCCACGACGGCCACAACCTCTGGCAGGGTGGATACGCGCTTGCCAACTTCCGCATCTACGATGACGGTATGCAGGAACTCTACTGGCTGATGTATGATCCGCAGTCAGGCGAAATCGAAGCTGGCGGCGACCAGAACATCGTCGTTACCCTCGATGCAACCGGGCTGATTGGCGGGGACTACGAAGCCGTCCTGTCGATCTTCTCGAACGACCCGGCGAATCCGCAGGTCGATGTCAACATCCTGGCGCACGTTCGCGGTGCCGCAGCGGTTCAGACGAACCCGATTGCGCATCCGATGGATAATGCGCCGGAAGTGTTGAACTTCGCCAACACCTACGTGAACGGCCAGTCGCAACTGCGGGTGGTCTTGACGAACAGCGGAACGGAAGCGCTCCGGTTCGAAGGCGTAGAGATCGACAACCCCGATGAATTCGGGACCGATCTCGACGTCGATATTGAACTGGCGCCGCGGGAGCAGACCAGTTTCTACCTCCTGTTCCATCCGCAGGACATCGGCCAGCGCGAAGGCCGCATCACCTTCATCTCGACTGCCGAGAATGTCGATGACGGCCGGTTCTGGTTCGATGTTCAGGGTTTAGGCCAGACGCCGCCTGAAATCGGAACCGTTCCGGGCGATGACGAGTGGGTTCGCGTCGTTATGCAGATCGAGGACGATCCGGTGACGCGCCCGCTCCTGATTCGCAACCTTGGTGGAGATGGTGCCGACGACCTTCGCTGGGCCATCGACATCGAGGAGATCGAGCAGGAGAACGGACGTCGCCGCGATGCATCAGGCCGCGGTTTACGCAGCGCCGAGGGCGCTCCGCGCCGCGACCCGGATGCGTCGTTCCTCTTGATTCAGCAGACCAATCCGTGGGGCTGGAACCTTGAGAACGACTTCCGCGCAGTCCAGGGGTTGCAGTATCGCCGGGTCAACACACCCGATCAGATCGACAACCTCAACCTCGACGACTACCAGGTCATCTACTTCGGAAACTACGAGTCCGATGCCTGGACGCAACTCTACAACCAGCGGCTGGCACGGGTCGCGGAGTGGGTTGATGGCGGCGGTGTTTACTACATGTGCACCGGCACCAATAACTGGGGCGTCGCCCCGGTTCACCCCGGCAACCTGACCCGGCAGGCGCAGGTCTATGAGAACGTGGGTCTGACCGTTCCGGAGCAGGAAGACAACTGGCTGATGGACTATCTGAACTGGGACCCGAATCACGCCATGAACGGGAACTCGTTCTTCCACGCGGTCTATCAGCAGAACGCCCTGAACAACATCGAGAACTCGGATTGGCTGCAGGTGATCTTCATCTCGCAGCAGGGCCGGGTTCCGGTGATGGCTGTCTATCAGTACGGCAACGGGTTCTGTCTGGTGTCGGGCTGCACTGACGGCTTCCTGCAAGCCAATTTCAACCGCGACGGTGAATGGGGTCAGGCGATGGTGCGCGGCGATCATCTCCGCTACCTCGACTTCCTGGTCACCGAGGTGAATCGTTGGCTTACCGTTGAGCCGAATGAGGGCGTGACCGCACCCGGTGGCGAGACGGAAGCAACCCTCCTCTTCGACGCCTCCGATCTGGAAGACGAGCAGGAGTACTACGCCGATCTCCTGATTACCTCGAACGATCCAGTAATGCCGCTGGTAACAGTCCATGTCCAACTGCGGACCGGTCTGCCTGACTTGCGGCACTTCGGATTCGAGGAGACCGATGCCAACCACAGCCTCCTGGTTGACGACGTTTCGATGGATGACGAGACGGTTCCCACCGGTTGGGAAGTCGGTGTCTTCTCGCCGCGCGACGTCTGCTCGGGCGCTATGGTCTGGATCGCCGATGGCGAGCCTCAAGGCTTCGCGGCTTGGGGTGAGGAAGGTGGCAACGGCCAGTTCCGGAACGGTGAGACCCTCGTCTTCCGTCTCTGGGACGATGCCGCGGATGAGGAGCATCGCACCCGCGCCACCTATCATGAAGGTCCGTCGGTCTATACGGCTAATGCCTTCTCCTTCTTCTCGCTGGCGGTGGCGACGTCGCGCGATCTCCGGGTGGACTTCACCGCCAACTGGAATCTGATCTCGATCAACGTCGTCCCCGACCGGGCGCTCTGGACGCGCAACGAAGGTCCGGATGTCATTCGGATGACCAACCAACTGCGTCGCGATCAGAACAACCATCGGGTGGTGCTGATGAAGGACGAACGGGGTCGTTTCTACAACCCGCGCTTCGGCTTCAACAACATACCTTACTGGAACCTGACCGAGGGTTACCAGGTGAAGATGGATGAGGCGTTCTCAACGGTTTGGACCGGTCAGCCGATCGCGCCCAACGCCGATGTTCCGATCTCTACGGGCTGGAACTTTATCGCCTACTTCCCGGACTACCAGCTCAGTGCTGCAGCACCTAACTTCTACGTAGTGTCGCCGATCATCGATCACGTGCTGTTGGCGAAGGACGTCGCGGGCCGCTTTATGAACCCGCGCTTCCGGTTCAGCAACATGCAACCGTGGCGGGAGACGCAGGGCTACCAGATCAAGGTCGATGCCGACGTGACGCTGAACTACCCGGCCCCGCAGCAGATGCAGGCTTCGGTAGGCGGCGGTGCGGCTCAGCCGGGGGCCGGCCACTGGGCCGAGATGCCTTCGACGGGTCACAACATGTCGTTGCTCGTGACTTCCTTGGGCGGCCTGAAACTCGAGACCGGCGACCAGGTTGGTGCGTTCAGCCCGTCGGGTCGTCTGGTCGGTGTTGGGACGTCGGTGGAAGGGCAGTTTG
>VGIQ01000015.1 GCA_016867835.1 Calditrichota bacterium
CGGCGAGGTAGAAGTGATCATCGATGAAGAGCGCGCCTTCGATGCGGTCGTCGTTGAGGGCCGCGCCGACGTTGAGGGAGCGGCGGAGGTCCCAGGGGTCGGCGTCGGCTCCGGGGAACTGGCGGACGACGGACCAGGTGAGGGGTCCGTTGCCGGGGTTGTCGAGGGTCAGGGCGACCTCGAGACGGTCGTCGGGCGCGATCGACCTCACCACCGCATCCGGGTCCGGCACCAGCCGGCTGTGAAGGAGATTCCACTCAACCGAGACTTCATCTCCCGGATCCACCTCGACTGGAGCGGTCTGGAGCGGAAGGTAGTCCACTTTCGTAACCACAAATCGATAGGCATACGCTGCAATGTCGGCAAAGGCAAAGCGGCCGTCCCCATCCGTAACTGCGGCCATCTCGAAATCGCCCTCGGCCTGTACGCGAGCATCCGCCACCGGACGACCATTGGCAGCATCGAGCACCCGTCCCAGGATCGTCCCGCTTCCGGCGGTGATCGTGATCGAAGCCGGAATATCCAGCGCAAGCAGCCCGCGACCATCGGTTACCAGCCGGACCGTCCGGCGGTAATCGCCGGCTTCGATACCTTCCGCATTAGCGGTAAAGGTGATGTCCACATCTTCGCCGGCTTCGATGGAGCCTTCCGCCGGGTCAATCGTCAGCCAGCGCGGATCTCCGCCCTGATCGGTGAAGCGATAGTTGAGACGGTAGAGGTCACCTTG
Organism: Calditrichota bacterium; assembly: GCA_016867835.1. Taxonomy (NCBI): domain Bacteria; kingdom Pseudomonadati; phylum Calditrichota; species Calditrichota bacterium. The sequence continues at coordinate 728 of VGIQ01000015.1, forward strand.
CTGTTCGGCGCGATTGGTCAGGGTCAAAATCATGGTGGCTGCACGACCCCTTCCGAGTGGCGGGAAGTTAAGCATCCGAGCCGATATTTCACCGATGGCACCGGAAATGGGCGCTCCGCCTTCGCTCCAGCGAGGATCGAAATTGTCCTGACCGGCGGCATTGCCCAGTCGGAGCGGATTGTCGTTGGGCGAATCGTCGGCTACCGCCTGCCCCTGACCCTCGTTCATCCGGTAATAGGCGATGAGGCCCTGCTCGTCGCCTTCCAAGGGTATCGCCATTCGCTCCCGGATCTGATTCGGCGAGAGGGCAATGTTCCAGAAGCGGAATTCGTCGATGTCGCCGTTGAACCATTGCTGCCCGACGCCCGGCCGCATCGAATAGCCGATAACCCAGCGGTCGGCCCAATCGAAGAGCGAACCGCGGAAGTTGCCTTGAGCCTGCTGCTGCCCGTCAACGAACATATAATGACCGCGCTGGCTGTCGAGCACGATTGCGACGTGATGCCAGTTGCCGTCGTTAAAGTTGTTCCCCTGGCTCTGAATCACCTCAGTGCCTTCACGATTGCGCCAGACGTAGTGGTAGAGCCGTCCCTGATCGATGGTCAGGCAGCGATCCCAGTCACGCACGTCAGGATCCGAGGCGACGATGCCGAACAGGCCGCCGCTGGCTCGAGTCCGAAACCACATCTCGTAGGAAATGTCGGCTTCCGGAATGAAGCCGTTGTTGGTGACTGTGGCTGCGTATTGATTGGGGCTGAAGGTGAGGTGACGCACGGCCAAAGCCGGAGTCACTTCACCGAGAAGGGCCAATATGAGCAACACCAAACAGGCATTGAGTGCGGGACGCTGGCGTCGGACAAATCCAACCGGAAGGTCCGGCAGTCGAAGTAGAGTTAGGTCAGGCATCTCTCCAGATCCTTTGACTTCAGGCAGGTTGTCAACGAACCGGCAGGTGCATCGGCTTCCTGCCGTCAAGAGATAGTATGGAACCTACCGGTCTCCTCCGGAGGAAACCGCGGTTGGTGCCGGTTTCATAGTGAACCTCAGCGGCCGGGAGTCAGTGGCTGATCCGTAGGTTACACCGCCTTCGCCGTCATCGGCCGACAGTCGCAGATAGTAGGTCTTCCCCGGCTCGAGCATGCCGGGCGGGACGTTGTAAGATGTTCCGTCGAGGCGGCGCATCTGGAACAGCACCTCGGCGAACTCTTCGTCGCCGGCAAGGCCTACGGTGTAAGTAACTTTTGCTCCCGGGTCGGGATCGCGCGAGGCTTCCCAACGGATCTTCAGTTCGGTGCCGGGCAGGGTGTCGCCCTCGACCGGGAAGGTGATCCGGAACGGCACCGGCGGGTCGTTGCGGAGGTTGACGACGATTTCGCCGGAGGGCGACCAAGCCGACGCGCAGCCGCGCTGATCGTTCGCCCGAACGCGCCAGAAGTGAGGCTCGTTTTCGCGCAGGTTTTCGTGCCCGGCAAGCGCGGTGAGCGCAACGCGCTGGCTCCCCAAGCCGGCTGCCGACAGAAGCGGGGATGTAAATTTCCCGTCGGCAGCGATTTGCAAAATGTAGGTTACAACGTCGCGGGGATCGGGGTCTTTCGACGCCGACCAGGTCAGTTCGCCATCGCGGTCGAGGGTGGTGCCGGAGGGAGTAACCGGCCGCGGCAGCGAGGGCGTCGAATTGGCAGCGAAGGTGAATTCCGAGCGGGCTGTGGTTTCGAGGCCGGTGTTGTCGATAGCGATGACCTTCCAGCGATAGGTCGATTCGTTTTCAAGGCCTTCGGTGAAGGTCCATTCGGTCGTCACGGTCTCGTGCCGGTAGGTCTTGCCGAGCGGCCCAAGCAATTCGACCCGATAACGAACCGACGAGCCGTAATCGGGGTCGGTTGCCGGTTTCCAAGTCAGCGACACCTCGTCAAGGGTGGCGATTTCAGCCCGGTCTGGCGGCGAAAGAAGGGTGAAAGCGGTCGGCGGATCTTCGGCGACGTTGACGAGCACCTGACCGACCGCCGTCCAGTCCGAGACGGCGCCGTCGTCGTCGCGAGACCGGAGGCGATACCTCCAGAGGGTGTTGTCGGCGAGGGTTGGCACCAGCGAAGTTGCACCGGCCGGCGACGAAACGGTGCGCATTTCAGGATCGTCGAAACCGGACGGAGTCGCCTGTAATTCGTAAACCAAAGACGACGGCGAGTCTGAGAGATCGGGATCGGACGAGGCAGTCCAACTGAAGGAAACCTTGACCGACTTGACCAACTCCTCAGTCGGTCCGGTCAAGGCAGGCTTCGATGGCGGGTCATTCACCTTGTTGAAGAAGAAACTCCCGCCCCGACTGAACGCCGAAGCGGCGGCGTGATTGTCCCGTGCCCGCACCGCCCAGTAAAAGACGGTGTTGTCGGCGAGAGCGTCGATACCGGGTAACTGTTCGAGCGCCAGCGAGGTCGCCTGACAGTCGTCAAATTGCGCTTTCACCTCCGTAAAGCCCTCATTGGCATAGATGCGCACGTCATAGACCAGCCGGTCGCTCGGATCGGGATCGACGGCGGCTTTCCAAGTTAGCGTCGCACCCGGTTTGCGCTCATCGGTGCCGGCGAGCGGTGCGGTCAATACGGGCACTGAGGGAGTCGTTACGATGCGAAATCTCGCAGCGTCTGACTCGGTCGAAAGCCCGGTGTTGTCGATCGCCCTCACCCGCCAATAGAAGTCAGCCTCATTGGCGAGTTCGACCGGGAGATCGAACGTCGCCGAGTTGCTGCCTTCATAAGCGACAGCGTCGGTGAAAGAGGGCGAACGGGAGACCTCGAGGCGATAGGTGACAATAGCCTGGGGATCGGGATCGGACGCGGCTTCCCAGCGAAAGGAAGGCGATAGGTCAAAGATCGTCGCCTCCCGGGCCGGCGATTGCAAGGCAAATGGTGCCGGAGGCTCTTCTCTGGTGTTGACGGCAAAATTGCGCCACTCGCTCCACGGCCCCTCCTCGAAAGGATCGACCGCACGAGCCCGGAATCGGAAGGCGCCATTCTCGGCCAGGGCGGCCGGCGTCCAGCGCACCAGGTCATCCTTCGCTTCCAGAGCCGGCGAAGGGAGGAGCATCGCTCCGCTAAGCCCGGCAACCTCCATGCGATAGGTGAGGGGGTCGCTCTCCCGGTCACGCGAGGCGACGGCTTCGAGTGCCGGCTGGTCAGTAGGGAGAACGGCATCCTCGGTTGGTGCCAAAACGGCTGGAGCGGTAGGAAGGCTGTTCATCCGGAAGGCGAGTTCGACCGGTTCGCTCCAGAACTTGCCGCTGAAGGCGGTCAGCGTCGCAGTATAGGTTTCACCGTCATCGAGAGCGAAGTTGCTGACGAATTGTTGATCTTTGGCGCGGATTTCGCCGGAACTTCCTGCGGGTTCGCCGCGTCCATTCCTCAGTTCGATACGGAATGACTTCTGCGGGCGTTCGACGACCTCGAAGTAGTTCCAGGTGAAGCGGGGCCGGTGGTCGGTCAGGTGCATCAAGTCGGAACTTCCGGCGATGGCGAAATCGCTCACCATCGGCTTGGGGGTAATAGTCGGATAGAATTTCCGGACATCGGGCGCGCCGAGCGCCTGCAGTACCACCTCGCCGCCATCGCGGTCCCCAATGACATAAGTCTGCTGGCTCGACTTGAGCGCCATATCGGCGCGGCCGGTATAGACTCCGGAAGCGGCTGCAGTTTCGTAGAGCGGAACCACTATCCCGAGCGGGTCGTGCGTCGAGGTGATCGCCAGCCCGATGATATTGCGCATCTCGGGGTCGGCGTCATCGCCTTCAAGACGGATGCGCAGGGGGGCTCCGTCCGCGACCCCGACCGGTATTTCACGATCGTAGGCATCGCTGCGGCAAAGTATTATACTCCGGACGGCGAGCGGGTTGGTGGGGAGAATATCGGGCGGCGCGTAGAGTGGCGGATCGGTATGGACGAATGGCTCGCCGGCGTCGGCATTGCGGTCGCGGATGATGTCGGTGAACTTGAACCGGCCCGGCGGTGCGCCCCACCAATTGCGCGATGCCTTGATGTCGAGCAACGCTTTTTCAAGATAAATGGCGTCGCCGGGGCTTTCGAAGGCATTGCCGGTAAGTTCTGCATTGACCTGCTCGGTGAAGATAATGGTCGAAGCCCGCTCGACGGCACTGTTGCCGGCGAAGGTGTTGGAGGCGATCTTAAGATCGGCCGAGCGGACCGCGTAGAGCGCCCCGCCGGACGAACCGGCGCTGTTGTTATGTATGTAGTTGCGGGTTATCTCGGCATCGGCAAGGCTGATATAGAGGGCGCCGCCATTGTCGTCGGCACGGTTGCCGGTGAAGACATTATTCCTCAAGACCGGTAGGGCACCGAGCGACGACATGAGTCCTCCGCCGCGAGCGGCGCGATTGCCGGCTATGCGGCAATCACGAATCATCGGCCGGGCATTTTGAACGACCCGGATGGTCCCGTTGACAGCCCGGCATTTCCGGACTGACGAATGTGCCACCAGCGGCGAGACCGAGATCATCTCAAGTGGCGCGCCAAACTCGAGACCCTTTACTCCGGCTTGTTCGATGATGCAGTATTCGAGAACCGACCCGCGGCTGCGGTATTGGCCGCTTTCGTCCCAAGCCGGCTCGTCGCCTTGCCCCCGGATGGAGATACCGCTCCAGTCGCCGCCGCCGGGTTCTCCGGTGAACCGGATCGAGTCGCCCGAAACGCCTCGCGCAACGAGGTCGCCTTCAACCATCAAGCCGGCTCCCGCTGCAAAACGAACGGTAACCCCCGGCTCGATATCGAGCCGGCTTTCCCGCTCGACCCGGAAGAGTCCGGTGACTATGACCGGCGAGTCCGAACGACGCCAAGTCTCCCCGCCGGGCGAGGCAGTGCCCGAGCGCTCGAGAGCAAGTGAGGAGGTGAACAATCCGAGAAGGCTGACGACGATCGGCAGAGTGATCCGCGCCCAAAGGCCCATAAGGGACTCCTGAATAGCGAAGAACCGGGAGTATCGAACGAGAGACGGATGCCGCGCGAGGGAAGTTTGAAGCGCGAAGATCGGGGCGTATGATGCGCTTCCCTCAACGCCATAATGTTAATACGAAATCGGTCGTTTGGCAAGGGCTTGCGAGGCCGTCGTCGGAAAGGTAAATTGTGTGTTATACCTCGTTGCGCACTTCGACCTCCTTATAATTCACTCTTACTCACAGCCAAAGGAACTGACATAACCGTTCGATACCGGTCATTCAATTAGCGCAAGGTCATTTTCGTCCGTGTCCCCGGGGTTGGTGCGCGGCGGCGGCCGGATATATCGCTCCGGTCTGCTCGCGTTACTGGTATCGTTCGGTATAGCAAGAGCAGAGGTTGGCTTTCGCTATGTATCGCCTTACGACCACCTGATCGATCCGGTCCGGTTTCCCCCCCGGATCGGACTTTCGTCGTCGCCTCGCGATACAACGAAGATCGACACTTCCGCGGCGGCCGATAGCGCTGCGGCTGAGGCAGACTCGCTGCAGCCGGAGGAGAGCGCGCGCTACCAGGCGCCGTCCGATTCGCTCCTTCCTACACCTTCCGACTCGCTTCCCGATGATTCTTTAGGCACCTTCGCTCCGGATGACACCTCCGGACTCCTTCAGCCTGACACCGGTCGTCCGGCGCCGCTGAAGGATTCGGGAACGTTGCCATCGGGAACGGCAGCAGGCGTGACCGGGAGCGATACCGGGCCGCCCGGTACCCTCTCCGAAGCCCCTGCCGATAGCGCCAGGATGCGCCCGGTTCCGGTTCATCCGACCATCGTCCGATCCCTGGATCTGACCATTGAACAAAAGAGCGCCTACGACAGCAGCACCGGTTACGTGGTCCTGACCAACCGGTTTCCGGGCTTAAAGCAGCCTCACTCGGGAGCCCTTCCGCCGGATGACTATCTCCGCTTTCGCGCCCGCGCCGCGGACCGTGAGTCGCGCCGCAAGACGGTGCTCGGCAAGTATCCCAAGTCGGTCGAGAAGAGCGGCACCGGCATCGACATCCAAATCCCGGTCTTTCGCTCGCCGGGCGCCCAGCGCATCTTCGGCGGCTCCAACATCGGCCTCTCGGTAACCGGCAACATCGAGGTCTCGGGCGGCTTGACGACCGAACGCAAGAACGAGATCGCCCGTAACCAGAGCAGCCCGACGAACTATGTTTTCAAGGTCGATCAGAAGCAGCAGTTTAACATCAAGGGCAAGGTCGGGGAGAAGGTTTCGGTTGAGATCGATCAGGATTCGGAGAAACTGTTCGAGTTCGAGAACAGCCTCCGGGTTCGCTACAAGGGCGACGACGATGAAATCGTCAAGTCGGTCGAAGCCGGCAACGTCGATCTCTCGCTTCGCGGCGCGAGCCTGATCTCAGCCTCCAATCAGCATAAGGGACTCTTCGGGTTCAAGACCGAGTCGCAGTTGGGGCCGGTCAAACTGACCACCATCGCCAGCCTCGACAAAGGCGAAAAGAACGAGATCGAAATCTCCGGCGGTGCCCGTTCGGGCGGTCCGATAGCCATTCTGCCCAACACTTTTATCCAGTACCGTTACTACTTCCTCGACCTGGATTACCGTGAGAACTTCCGCCATTTCGACGCAAACCTGAACCATGTCGTCGATACGACGCTTGCGCCGACCATCGTCCGGCTCGATGTCTATAAGACCGTAATCGGCAATGCACCGGAGAACGAAAACGCCGTCCCGGGCTGGGCTTTTGTCAACCCGAGCGAGCCTTATCGGCCCGGTATGCAGACCGACGACGGGCACATCAAGGGCAACTACCTGCTCCTGCAGCCCGAGATCGACTACACCTTCAACCGCGACCTCGGCTACATTCGCCTGACCCGCTCGATCGACGACCGAACCACGCTGGCAGTCTCCTACACGACTTCGCGCGGCAACTTCGGCGATCCCAGCCCGGCCGACAATACCGAAGAGAACCCGTTCATTCTAAAGTTGATCCAACGGGCTTCGCCTCAGCCGACCGACGTCACCTGGCCGCTGATGTGGCGCAACGTCTATGACCTGCGGTCCACTTCGATCAACGAGGAGGCTTTCAACGGGCGCATCCTCTTTCGGTCGGGCGGACAGGCCGGGGAAGGCTCCGAGACGGGAATAGACGCCGCCGGCAATCAGCGGACCTTTCTGGCTATCTTCGGCCTCGATCAGTTCACCACCTCCGGCCCCGGCGAAGACGGCAGGATCGACGGCAAATTCGTCAACTTCCCTCTGGGCGAACTCGTCTTCCCCGACCTGCAGCCCTTTGCTCCGATAGGATGGTTCAAGGGCGGAGTGCCTCGGCCGGTTCTGCTTGTGGAGCGCGATTCGCTCCTCTATTACACCGTCCAGCAGCAACTGAATCAGGTGCCGAGCGACTTTCGCATCGAGGTAACCTACAGCAGCACCAGCGCCACCTATGACCTCGGCATCGGCGTCCTGGAGGGCTCGGAGGAAGTGCTGCTAAGCGGAGCGCGTCTTTCGCGCGGAACGGACTACACGGTGGACTACCTCTCGGGGACGCTCACCATCTTGCGCCGGGATGCGTTAATGCCGGGTGCAGACCTGAAAATCCGTTATGAGAAGGGGCAACTCTTCCAACTCGACACCAAGACGATGCTCGGAATAAGGGCTGAGTATGATCTGGGCAACAACTCGTTCCTCGCCGGGACGCTGCTCAACTTGAACCAGAAGACGCTCGACACCCGGGTCCGGGTCGGCGGCGAACCGCTCAGCAACACCGTCTGGGGGCTCAATACCCGCCTCAACTTCAGCGCTCCGTTTCTCACCTCTGCCGTCAATGCGCTGCCGTTGCTATCGACCGATGCGCCTTCTTCGATCGAGGTCTCGGCGGAGGTGGCTCAGGTGCTCCCCAACCCGAACAACCTCAACTCCCCGGCAACGGGCGACAACAGCGGCGTCGCCTACATCGACGACTTTGAGTCGATCAAGCGCGCCACACCGCTCGGACTGACGCGACGGCAATGGAACCACGCCTCCTACCCTACCGAGGACTCCCGTGGTGGGGGGCGGTGGCTCCGTCAGCGCGGGCGGGTGATCTGGTATGAGCCCGATCCGGTGAAGGTGAGCGAAATCTGGCCCGATCGCGAGACTCAGGCTCAGAACTCGACGACCAATGTGCTGAAGGTGGAGTTTCAGCCCTGGTGGACGCAGTGGGGCGCCGCTCTACCTGATGGGATCGACCCGACCAAGTCGTGGGGGGGGATTATGCGCTACCTCGGGGCGGGATATTCCGACCAGTCACAGTCGAAGTACATCGAAATCTGGCTGCATCGCGGCACGGCGGTGAACGGGTCGATCTATATCGACCTGGGCCGCATCAGTGAGGATGTCATTCCCGACGGGCGCTTGAACAGCGAGGACAAGCCTCGCCCCGGATTCCAGACCGGAGACGGCATCCTGAACCCCGGCGAAGACACCGGCATCGACGGCGTTGCGGGAACCGATCCCGCCGACGCCGCCCCCATCAACGGCCTCGATCAGCCGCCGCTTCCCTCCTATGATGATTTCAGTTACAGTTTCTCGACCCGGAGCGACTATTCGCATATTAACGGCAGCGAAGGCAATGGCTCGGGGGTAGTCCTCGAGGGCGGCTATGTTCCCGATACCGAAGACCTTAACGGTAACAACTTCCTCGATCAGAACAATGAATACTTCCGTTACCGGATCGACCTCACCGAGGGCGACCAGAACCGCTATATCGTCGGCGGTCTGGGGCGTCGCGCCGACGGCCGCGACACCGGCTGGAGGCTATACCGGATACCGCTTGCGGACACCCTGGGCTTTACCATCGGGCGGGCGAGCCTGACCCAGATCGAATTCGTCCGACTCTGGTTCAATGGGCTTCCCAACCGCGGTGCAATTCAGATCGCTTCGTTCGATATCGTCGGCAACGAGTGGCGGGAAAGCCCGGTTACCAGCGGCGGCAGCACCTACGACCCGGTCTCGATAGCGGTCGTCAACACCCACGACAACCCGGAGTATAATCAAGTCCAGCCGCCGGGGGTTGCCGGTGAGATCGATCCCGTCTCGGGGCTGCGCGCCAAGGAACAGTCGCTCGTTGTCCGTGTCAACCGGCTCGGAACGGGGGAGTCGGGCACCATCTGGAAGGTTCTTCCGCAGGGTCAGCAACTGAACCTGCTCGAATACCGCCGGATCAAGATGTTCGTCCGCGGCGGAGGCTATTCCGGGCTGCTAAAGGACCGCTACGGGCGCGACGTCGATATCGAGATGTTTGTCCGCTTCGCGGAGGATACGACGACCCGTAATGCACGTTACTATGAGTATTCCCAGCGCCTGCGTCCGGGCTGGGCTGACGAGAACCTGATCGACATTGAGATCGACCGCCTCTCGGGGCTGAAGTTCCTGCGCGAACAAGACTCGCTAAGGGACTACGACATCCTGCCCGACGGCGACGTGATCCGGGTCGTTGGCGAGCCGTCGCTGCGCAACGTCCGCGCCCTCGCCATCGGTATCAAGAACCATGGTCAGGAGATCACCGCCCTCGACAACATCGAGGTCTGGGTCGATGAACTGCGCGTTTCCGACATCCATCGCGATCCGGGCTGGGCGGCGACCGGAGGCTTAAGCGTCAAAGCGGCGAAGTTTCTCGACGTAAGGGCTACGGTCAGTCAGAGCCAGGCCGATTTTCACAACCTGAACCAGCGCACCAGTTCCGACCAGAGCGACAAAGCCGTCGGGGCGCTCTCGACAACCCTGCAGTTGGGGGAGTTTTTCGATCCGAGGTGGGGGGTGACTATTCCTCTCAGAGGCGAGTTTCGACAGGATATGGCGGTCCCAAAGTATAAGCCCAACAGCGATGTGCGCATCTCAGCACTGGAAGGTGAGCAAACCGACCTATGGGGCAAGTTTGGACGGTCCATTCTAAATCGCGACCGGTTCGCCGTCGATCGGACCTACGAGTCGCCGCTCGACTCGATGATCGCGACCGGCAAGACCTATTCGCTCTCGCTCAACCTCTCCAAAAGCAAGAAGTCGGAATCGCCCTGGATTCGCTGGACGCTCGATCCGCTCAGTATGGGCGGCAATTACAGCGAAGCCTGGCGGAGCGACTACCGGACGAATCTCAACTACCGGGGGAGCAAGCGCGGAGAAGCCTCTTACGGCCTATCGTTTGAGAAGCCGTGGGAGGTGCCGTGGCTCCGGTGGGCTGAGAACTGGCCGGTGATCGGAAAGTTCTCCGAAACGATGCTCAGGCCGCTTCCGGCGTCAGTGAACATTTCGGGCGACGGCACCGAATCGCTCGACGCCAACAAGCCACGCACCGGACGACTGGTCGAGGGCTACAGGTTCGACATCACCCGCCGGTATGGTGCATCGTGGCGTCTCCTTCCGATCCTCGGCTTCGACTTCAACGGCTCGCAGGGCGCTACCCGGATACCGGAAGATTCGTCCCGGGCTCGCATCGCGCGCGGCCTCGTAAGGCTCGACAGCAGCGCCTATTGGTCGCGGGACACGATTCCCGTCTTCGACTCGCTGCGGTATAGCCAGGATCTGGCGCGTGAGATCGAGCGCATCGAGAGCGAAGTTTTCTGGAAACTCTTCAACTACCATTTCATCGACAACACCCTGACCCAGAGTTACTCGGCGTCGTTTACGCCGCAGTTCGTAAGTTGGCTTGGCACTGAGGCGAACTATCGCTCGGGTTACCAATGGAATTGGACCAACCTGACCGATCCGGGTGCGCGCGGCGTCGGAGTAGGCAGCACGTTCAATACGACGCTCACCTTTCGGTTGACGCAGTTCACAAGCGGGTGGGGAGGCGACGCCGGAGGCGCCAAAGGGCAGGCTCCCGGCGGTCCGGGCAACGGCACCGGTTGGGGCGGCGGCCAGCCCGGCTTTCCCGGCAGCGGCAAGGGCGGTAGCAGTGGCAAGCCCGGAGGCACACTGCCCGGCGAGCCGCAGTTCGATCCACAGAGCGGCGAGATACTCGCCGACCCGGGGACCCCCGGCTGGGACCCGGCTTCCGGGGACTTTCCGCCGCCTGAACAGTTCAGCGAAAGTCCAATTCCGGCGACGGAAGACACCACGGGCGGCAAGGGATCTGCGGCTCCATCCGATACCGCCAGGGAGAAGAAGCCGCTCATCACCCCGCCTAATCCACTCGACCTGCTGAAAAGCGGTATAAAGCGGTTGAAGGACATCTCCTACAATTTCACGCTTGCCAACGACACCCGGAACTACGCCGTCGCCGAAGGTCAGGCTGACTTCGCCTACCGGCTCGGCTTCACCCGCGATACCGGCTTGCCGACGGTGCCCGGTTACCTCTTTCGCAACAGTTTCAGCAACCGGCAGGAGCACCGTGTTTCGAGTGGGTATGACATCACGCGGAACCTCGCTTTCACCACGCTCGAATACCAGATCGTCAACTCGCGCTCGGTCGGCAATCGCGAGAACGGCACCTTTCAGCGAACGGTCTTCCAATACTTTGGCGACGACGGCATATCGATCAAGAAGTTTCCGCTGGTCAACTACACCCTGCGCTGGTCGGGCTGGGAGAAACTGCCCTTTATCGAGCAAATCGCCAGTTCGGTGACGCTCGACCAGTCGTTTCGGGGGACGATGACCGAGACCTGGGAGCGCGCCAGTCCCGATTCGGCGCGCCGGACCAACAACGTCGCCTACGAGAAGAACTTTCAGCCGCTGTTGGGGATCAACTTCGCCTGGAAGAACGGCATCGGATCGAGCGCGCGATACAACTGGTCGCAGCAGGTTACCGACGAGCGGCTTGGGAATGCGGTGAAGAACCGTTCGACGACGCAGAGCATACAGGTGCAGGGGAGTTACACCGCCCGCGGCGGTTTCAAGATACCGCTTTACATCTTCAAGTCGCTCGACCTGAAGAACAACACGACCTTCAACCTTACCTATAACAACCAATTATCGAAACGGGAGGGGTCGGCCGGCGGAGCGCCCTTCTCGCTCTCGTCCGAGACTGCTTCGTGGAGCCTTTCGCCGTCAATGGAGTATGCCTTCTCCAACGCCGTCCGGGGCGGCTTCCGTTATTCCTACAACGTCCAGCGCAATCTCCTGACCGGCCGGACGCGGTCGCAGGAGTTCTCTTTCCGGGTCAACATCTCGATTCGGGGATAGGAGGCTCAAGGCTAAAGGTCGGAATGCGGGGTTTCGTGCACGCCAGACGTCCGCGTCTGGCGTATGACGTGGAGATGTGGTGCGTGCGGACGAGGCGTCCGCCCGCCACATTGAGGAGGCTTAAGGCTTAAGGTTGGAATGCGGGGAAGTGGAGTCATCTGTTGGCAAGGGCTTTGTGAGGCGTCGCAGCGGTCGTATATTGTAAGGTTAGGCACCTCCCGGCATAAATCGGGAGGTCATTCCGGCTTGGAGCGCGTCTCCGGGCATTGAAAGCGAAAGAAAGCAAGACCATAAGATGACAAATGGACTTGGCATCGGCTACCTCGGCGTCGGGAGGTATCTGCCCGAGCGTGTCCTGACGAATGCCGACCTGGAACGGATCGTCGATACGTCCGACGAGTGGATCGTGCAGCGCACCGGCATCAAGACGAGGCGTATCATGGGGCCGGGGGAGTCGGTTGCCACGATGGCTATCGGTGCCGCGCGGGAGGCGCTGGCGAGGTCGGGCGTCTCGCCGGATCAGATAAGCATCGTCCGGGTCGGCGTCAACACACACCTGAAGTTCCCGAGTCTGGCTTCGACCGTTCAAGACGCGCTCGGTATATCGAATGCATCAGCGTCGGACATATCGGCTGGCTGCTCGGCGTTCATCTTCGCTGTTGAGGAGATCTACAACCGCCTCGCCTTCGAGAAACTCTCCACCGGCCGGGAGGCGTATGGCCTCGCCGTCGGCGTCGATGGGCTGTCGCTCATCACCGACTGGAGCGACCGAGCGACCTGCGTCCTCTTCGGCGACGGCGCGGGGGCGGCGGTGATCGGCCCGGTCGAAGCGGGCGGGATCCTTGCCACCTATACCCGGACGCAGGGGCAGTATGCCGACCTCCTCTACCTTGACGACTTCCTATCGAGTCCGCTTGACGACAACCCTCTATCGCCCAGCTTTGCCTTTCGGCATCGCAACGGAACGCCTTACCCGTTCCTCCACATGGAGGGTAGGAAGGTCTTTCAGGTGGCGGTGCGCTCGATGATGTCCGACATCCGGTCGGTAATCGACCGTTACAACCTGATCAGCGGCGGGCAGTTGACCCTGGACGACATCGAGTATGTGATCCCGCATCAAGCCAATCACCGGATCGTCTCGGCAGTTGCGGAGGGATTGAAACTGCCGCCCGAACAGGTCTATTCTGAGGGAGTGGTGAACTACGGGAACACCTCGGCGGCTTCGATCCCGATCGGGTATGTCGATCAACTGGGCAAACGGCCCGGGGCGCTGGAGGTCGATGTGGCGTTCGGAGCGGGCTTTGCCAGCGGAGCGATACTAAGAAGGAATGGCGGGTGAGTATTCCCGGCGAAGTTGTTTCAAAGGAACGTGTCGAGGAACGCATCCTCACCATCCGCGGTGTTAGGGTGGTGATCGATCGCGATTTGGCAAAACTCTATGGGGTCACGACGCGCGTCTTGAACCAAGCCGCCAAGCGGAATATTGAGCGATTCCCGGAGGATTTTCGATTCCAACTGACTCAAAAAGAGCGGTCAGAGGTGATCACAAAATGTGACCACCTCGCGGATCTTAGGTTCTCGCCAAGTCTTCCCTACGCCTTCACGGAGCATGGCGCGATCATGGCGGCAAGTGTCCTGAACAGTGAGCAGGCTATAGCGCTCAGTATCTTTGTTGTAAGAGCATTTGTCAAATTGCGAGAATATGCCTATACGACGCAAGCCTTGGAAGCTCGCCTAACTGAACTCGAGCAACGGGTTACAGATCACGACAGCCATATACAAGAGATCGTTCAAGCTATACGGCAATTAATGCTGCCGCCTATGCCGACATCCAAGCGAAGAATGGGGTTTTAAGGAAGTTTGATGCAAGATTCGCAGAACACTCAAGAGGATTCCAACGCTGCCGCTCCACCAGCCCAAGCCGCTGCTGGCGAACCCAAGGACACCCGCCTGATCCGCGAGATCACGCTGAAGAATATCCTCTCGTTCGGGCCGGACACCGAGCCGTTCGAACTGAAGCCGCTCAATGTGCTCATCGGGCCCAATGGGGGCGGGAAGAGTAATCTGATAGATTGTATTGGGTTGATGCGGGCGACGCCAGAGACCTATGATAATGATCCTGCAAGCACTATCAGCAGAAGCGGTTCGATCATTGAATGGATTTGGAAGGGCGCCCCTCAGAATCCTGCCTTCATTGAAATGCGCGTCGAAAATCCCCATGGTAGAAAACTCCCTATTCATCACCGGTTATCTTTTAGGCAACAAGACCAACGGACGGTAACAGTGGATGAGATGATCGGCTCCAAGTATGATCAGTCTGCACCGGGTCCGTATTGGGTTTATGAGTTTAGGAGTGGTCATCCTCGTCTAATGACACTTCGAGAGCAGACTCCAACGGAAGAGTCGCGTGCGCTCAATAAGGGCTCATTTGATCCTAATCTCTCAATTCTGGCTCAAATTAGCATTAGCGATGTGGAACGTTATCCTTCGCTTATTCATCTTGTACAATCCTATCGAAAAATTCGAGTATATCGGGAATGGTCATTAGGTAGGCGTACAGATTCTCGCAATCCCGAACTCGCTGATTCAAGAAACGATATCCTGCTTGAGAATCTATCGAACTTGGCATTACGCTTGAATCGATTGTGGAGAACTAAAGCGAGAGACCGGATAGAGCTGGCATTATCTGATGTTTACGAGGATGCCCGAAGCGTCTTCTTCAACATCGAAGCAGGAACTGTGCAGTTGTTTCTTCAAGAGAAATGGGATATTCCACGCACCCGCCTCTCCGACGGCACTTTGCGGTATCTTTGCCTGCTCGCGATTCTCTGTGACCCCGATCCACCGCCGCTCATTTGCATCGAAGAGCCGGAACTGGGGCTGCATCCGGATATTGTCGGGAAACTTGGCGAATTGCTGGTCGAAGCCTCCATGCGGACGCAACTTATCATCACAACCCACTCGGATATTTTGCTCGAGGCTATTGGTGAGGAAGACCCGACCTCTGTAGTGGTCTGTGAGAAGCACGATGGAAAGACCATGCTTCATCGCCTAACACCAGAAGATATCGAACCTTATAAGGAAAACTATCGACTTGGAGACCTTTGGCTGCGGGGAGGTATTGGGGGAACTCGTTGGTAAAGAATGTCATCTACTTAGAGGGGAGTCCATCTGGTCCTGATTCCAAAAATCTGCAGAGGAAATGCAAAGAGGCATTTCGAAAATTGTTTGAGAACTGCGGTTTTGTGGATTCAATGCCGAGACTATTTGCGTCTGGTAGCAGGGACAACGCATTTAGGGATTTTACGAACAGTATTCAGCAACACACTGGTTATGTCGCTATGCTTATCGATAGTGAGGGTCCAATCGCCGACGCCGAAAAGCCCTGGGACCATCTAAAGAAGCGCGACAAAAGTTGGAAAAAGCCCAAGAGCGCGATTGATGAGCAAGTTTTGCTGATGACTACTTGTCAAGAGACCTGGGTGCTGGCGGATTTGCAGGCTAAACGCGGTGACAAGGTCGATGTGAATTTAGAAGAGGTGGTCAAAGAGGAGATAAAAGCCCGTTTGGACAAGGTCAGCGATAGCAAGTATGACAAGTCCAGTGGCATACAGTTTGAATTCGTTGGCGCGATCGATCCTGATAACCTGATGCCCCTTCCCTCTTTTGCCCGCATGATCAGGATACTAAAGAAGTTCTTAACCGCTGTCTGATCCTCCCTATATCCCTCCACACCCTCCCCTCCCACACGCCCCTTTTGCCTAAGTGGCATTTTCAATCCGACATAACGTCTCCCTGCTAACTCTCGCACTTCTCCTCTGTGGCTACGTCGCACTTGCGCCATGGATGGGAATAACCATAGTCCTTCTCGGCGGAGTGATCTGGGGAGCGGGCTGTGCAATGATGTCCGGGCTCAGATGGCTTTCCCCCGAGGAATCGGATGACGCAACCGGGACAAATGCCACCGGTCAGGCTGGCTCAATAGTGATGACCTTCGCAGCCGGTATGGTCACGGCGATGCTCCTCTGGATGCTCTCCGGTGCGCTGCTAAAGTCAATGACGGCCGGCACTATTGCGCTCGCGCTGACAGGCATAGGCGGCCTGACCAGATGGCGTCAGAGGGGAGTCTGGAGCATCCTTGCAGCGAAAGCAATGGGGCCGGCAGGATGGGTAGTAACGGCGGCCATGACCCTTGGAATCCTTCACTATGGCGTCCAAGGTGTGAAGTTAGGCGAGGCGCTTTACTTTCGGGGCTATATCGGCGATCTGGCTCATTATGCCTATCTTGGAGCCTTGATTCGTGAGTCCGGGCTGCCGCTGATCAACCTGACCGGATCAGATGGCGGAGTGTATCAGCCTTTGCAGCATCTTGGGCTGCCCATACTACTCGCGGGATTTGGGGACATCGGCCGGTCCGATCCCTATCTGGGAATTCGACTGCTGGGCATTTGGGGCTATCCGCTCATCGCCCTCACCGGCTGGACGCTGGCGAATTCGGCATCGCCCCGACTCCGACCATTGGCAGCGCTGTCGCCGCTCATCTTTGGAGGGCTCTTCCTGTTGACCGAAATCCCCCGCGGCAACTGGCTGGGGGTCTTCAATCCCTATATGCGCGCCATCGTGCAGCCCGGCAGCGCATCGGGATCACTCTATCACAGCATCACCCAACTCTGGTCCGTGGTCTTCGCCGGCGCCGCATTGCTGGCGTGGAGCGAAGGTCGAAGACGTGAGCGTTTCCGGCATTTGGCCTTTATCTTTCTGACGGGATCGATGCTGACGAAGCCAAGCCTCGTCATCTTCCTGCTTCCCGCGTTTGCGATAGGGCTTGCCTTCTCTCGTACCCATGGCAAAGAGTGGCGGCGGCTCTTGTTCTACCTATCTGGAATGCTCTTACTATATCTTTGGCCGGTTGGGCTGGCCGGCGTTCCCATCGGAGGCAGCCATTCACATTGGCGGGTCGGCATACATCCGCGCAACCCGCCAATGTTCTTCCTGCTTTTCGCGGGTCTGGGCGGCGCAGTCTGGGCTTTGATTGGGAGCCGTTGGTGGCGACTCCTTAAGTCCGGTGCCTCGGAACTCGATCAAAGCCGCGCAATTGTAACCATAGCCTTGCTCGGAGCAGCGCTCTTCGCAGCGCTCGGCTATGAACCGGATACAAAACACCTGAACGAGTATTGGGGGCTGTGTGGGATGATCGTCCTTGCGGCTCCGTTCCTCTTTCAACCCCTTGGCAAGGCATCTGATCAAGACATTACAGGTTATCTTTCATATCGTGGAGGCAACCTCATCTTGTCTCTCTTGCTGATGCTGCATCTCTCCTCTGGCCTCCTGCACGCGGCGGCATCGGCGGCTTACTATCCTCAAGCGAACCGCATCGCGCTCTCCCTCGTTCGAGAGGTCAAGACCATCGAGCGCTCGACCCTGCAAGGTGCCCGATTCCTGATCGATCCCGACTATGATGGGCGTCGAATGGACCGGGTGAGACCTTTCCTGCCCCGTCCGATTCTGCAGGAGAACTTTGTCTCACCGGAACAATCGGCAGTCTATGCGTCCTTCGCCGGCTGGATCGAATCGCCGGACGCATCTTTCCCGTCCGCACTCGATCGCGCCGACAGGTTGATCTTCCATTCGAGACGGGACGAAGCCATCTCGATACTGAAGGCGTCCGGCTGGAGGAAGGAGACGATCCTTGCGCGTGGGTTTGAACTTTGGGCGCGGGACAGACTCCCCTGATAGTTACAGCAGCCAAATCTGGTTAACGTCAAGTTGAGAATATGGGAGATGCTTAGCGTCGTTCCCGCGAGGGTGGGAACCCAGTCAAGCTATCCGGTCTGGATCCCCGCCTGCGCGGGGATGACGAGGCCACTGTATCGCTTTACTTCCCAAGCAGATAGTGGTATCCAATTGACAATGAACCTTGACCTCACCGACCTCCCGACTCTAAACGCACTTCTGAACGCAACGAGTGCCTTGATTCTAACTTTCGGCTACATTGCCATCAAGCGCCGCGGCGACATCCGGCGCCACAAGCGGTTGATGCTGGCGGCGCTGGCAGTATCGGCGCTCTTCCTGATCTCCTACCTCATCTACCACAACGCCGTCGGGTCGGTGCCCTATCCGAAGCACGATTGGACGCGGCCGCTCTACTTTGCGATCCTCATCCCTCACGTGATTCTGGCGGCTCTGATGGTGCCGTTCGTTGTGGCGGCGGTGATACTGGGCTTAAGAGGCCGCTATCGGGCGCACGTCCGTATCACGCGGGTTCTCTGGCCGGTCTGGATGTTCGTCTCGGCGAGCGGCGTCGCGGTCTATCTGATGCTTTACCGATTCTAAGTCGTCGCGTGGAAGGTCGAAAGGCTTGTATCCCCATCGCGGCGGACTTACCTTAAACTCACCTTTGCGGGTATCGAAGCAGAAATCATTCGAGAAGCGCACTATGCGCATACTCAATCCCATAGACTAAAGTTTTCGGAGGCCCGATGCCGTTCGCCGTTCGCCGCACCCTCACTGCACTAATCAGCGCCACTCTGCTCGTCGCCTTTATCGGCTGCGGAGGTGGCGACAAGCGTGCCGACAAGACCACCGGCAAGACCACCGCCAAGGTGAGAACCGATGCCGGCGCACTGCCCGATGTTTCTGCCGAGTTGGGCGGCGAGGGTTTCAGCGGTGAAGGCTGGCAGACCAACACCACCTACGAGCCGCAAGGCGATCCGCGCGCCGTCCGGGGCGGCTCGATCACCATCGGCTATCCCGAGTTCCCGGCTACCTACCGCATCACCGGCAAGGACTCGAACTCGGAGATCCTCTACGCCATCCGAGACATCATCTACGAGACCCTGATCGGGCTCGACCCCCTGACCCTTGAGTTCATCCCCGGCCTGGCGACCCACTGGAAGATATCCGAAGACAAACAGACCTACTGGTTCCGGATCAACCCCCGGGCGAGGTTCTCGGATGGCAGCCGGGTAACCGCGCGGGACGTCGTCGCCACCTGGAAGTTGCAGATCGATCCCGGCATTCTGGCGCCTTACACGAATATCATCTGGGGGAAGTTCGAGGAGCCGGTCGCCGAGTCGCCCTACATTGTCCGGGTCCGGGCCAAGGAAATCAACTGGAAATTCTTCATTTACTTCGGCTCTCTGCACATTATGCCGGCCAAGGATATCGCGCTATCCGGCGAGCAGTATATGAAGGACTATCAATATGACTTCACCCCCTCAAGCGGGCCATATGAACTCGACCGGGAGCAGACCATCAAGGGGAAGACGCTTGTCCTGAAGCGCCGCGCCGACTATTGGGACGACGACAATCCCAAAGCCAAAGGTCTCTACAACTTCGACCGCATCAAGTTCGCCATGATTGAAGACGAGCGGCTCCGCTTCGAGAAGATCAAGAAGGGCGAACTCGACTTCTATCAGGTCGGGCGGGCTCAGTGGTGGGTCGAGGAGACCGATTTCGACCACGTCAAGCGCGGTCTGGTACAGAAACGGAAGATCTTCAACGACGACCCGCAGGGCTATGCCGGGGTCGCCTTCAACATGCGCAAGCCGCCCTTCGACGACCGCCGGATGCGCGCGGCCCTGACCCACCTCTGGAATCGCGAGAAGTTCATCAAGGAACTCTTCCACAACGAATACCTCTTCCTCGACAGTTACAGCCCGGGCGGAACTTACGAGAATCCCGACAACCCGAGATATCGTTACGACCCCGATAGAGCCGTCAAACTGCTTTCCGAATGCGGCTGGAAGTCGCGCAATGCCGAAGGCTGGCTGGTGAACAACAAGGGACAGATGCTCGAACTCGACATCGCCTATTCAACCTCGGGTGTGGAGCGGTTCCTGACGGTATTCCAGGAAGATCTGAAAAAGGTCGGCATCAAACTGAACCTTAAGCAGTCGCAAGCCTCGACCCTGTTCAAGATGGTGAACGAGCGAAACTTCACTGTCCACTTCCAACAGTGGGGCGGACTCTTCTTCCCAAACCCCGAGAACGATGTCTCGTCCTGGACCGCCGATCCGCCCAACACCAACAACATCACCGGGGTCAAGAGCACCGAAATCGACTCTCTGATCCACGCCTACAACGTCGAGTTCAACCAACAGAACCGGGTGCAGCAGATTCGGCGGATCGACCGCATCCTGATGGATATTCAGCCTTACGCTTTAGCCTGGTATGCGCCGTTCCACCGCTATCTTTATTGGAACAAGTTCGGCTATCCCGACTACTACATCTCCCGTATCATCGACTGGCGCAGCGTGATGAGCCTCTGGTGGGTCGATCCGGAAAAGGAGAAGGCACTCGAAGCGGCAAAGAAGGACCCGAAGATGCAACTGCCGGTCGGCGAGACGAGTGTGATGTATTGGCCGGAGTGGAATGCGAAGCATGGGCAGAAGTATGAGATTAAGGAATGATTGAGCCTTAATTTGGCAGTAGGCATGCCGTCAGACGCCCTCGTCAGGTGGCAGACGGGTGGACGAGGACGTCCACCTGCACGGAATCCGGAATTAGATATGCCACCAGACGCCCTCGTCTGGTGGTTGGCAGGTTCACTCACAAGCGGAGGATGTGATGACCGCTTACGCTAATCGGCGGACGTTGTTGTTCCTGGCAGCCTTGACCGTGCTGCTGATCATCGTCCCCAGCGGGGCGTCGGAAACGGCAGGCACTATGCCGGTTGACGAACTGGAACTGGCTGCCGAGCAGGAAGCACGGGAATTGCCGCTCTATTCGGCGCTGCCGTTCGCCGGCATCCTGCTTTCGATCGCGCTCTTTCCGCTCTTCGCGCCGCACTTCTGGCATCATCACTATCCCAAGGTCGCCGCCGGTTGGGCGCTCATCTTCGCAGTCCCATTCATCATCCACGACCCTGCGCTCGGCATCTACGAAGTCCTCCATATCGTTCTGGCAGACTACCTCCCATTCATCATACTCCTGTGGGGTCTTTTTGCAGTGTCGGGGGGGATTCTGCTGCGGGGATCGTTGGTCGGAACGCCGGCTTTGAACACGCAACTGCTCCTGGTCGGGACGCTGCTCGCCTCGTGGATGGGGACGACCGGGGCTTCGATGCTCCTGATCCGGCCGGTGATCCGGGCGAATGCTGCGCGTAAGAACAAGGCGCATATCGTCATCTTCTTCATCTTTCTGGTTTCCAATATCGGGGGGGCGCTGACGCCGCTCGGCGATCCGCCTCTATTCCTCGGCTTTCTACACGGTGTCCCCTTCTTCTGGACGCTTCATATAACACCGCACTTCCTGCTGACAGCAGTGCTCGTGTTGGCAATCTTCTTCGTTCTCGATACCCTGCTTTATAAGCGGGAGAACAAGATTCCAACCGAGCGCATCGAAGCCGCCGAACGCTACCCGCTGCGGATCGAGGGAATGCACAACTTCCTCTTCCTGGGCGGCATCCTCGCTGCAGTCCTGATGTCCGGCACCTGGCATCCGGGAGTTTCGATCACCATTTACCATGTTCATCTTGGACTGCAAAATCTCCTGCGCGATGCCGCGATCCTGCTGATGGGGTATCTATCGGTCCGGACGACTCATCCGAAGGTGCGGCAGGACAACGACTTCACCTGGGAGCCGATTCGTGAGGTGGCGTTTCTCTTCATCGGCATCTTCGTTACCATCATTCCGCTCCTGATGATGCTTCGCGCCGGCGAGTCGGGCGCCATGGGCGCGCTCATCAAAGCGGTCAAAGAGCCGGCGCATTACTTCTGGATCACGGGCTTGCTCTCGTCGTTCCTCGACAATGCTCCGACCTATCTCACCTTCTTCAATACGGCACTTGGACGGCTGGGGATGACCGAAGCCGAGATGTCGCGCATACTGCGGGGCGTCATCGAACACCCCGAGCACGCCATATTCATTGAATACCTGAAGGGAGTCTCGGCGGGCGCGGTCTTCTTTGGAGCAAACACCTACATCGGCAATGCGCCGAACTTCATGGTGCGGTCGATTGCCGAAGGCGCGGGAGTCAAGATGCCGTCATTCTTCGGCTATATGCTCTGGTCGGTGGCGATCCTGATTCCGGTCTTCATCGTCGTAACGGTAGTGTTCTTTTAGGCTTGGGGATAGGGTAGGAGTCAAGGCACATTGGGCGTCCGCGGCACCCAAGTCTTGATACCTGGCACTTGATACTTGACACTTGATACTTGACACTGAGCACTTCTTCCATAGACGTCGTCATTGTCATCAATCCCGGCTCGACCTCGACGAAGTACGCGCTCTGGAGCCGGGCGGGGGGGGTCGCCGAGCGCACCGTTCGCCACGAAGCCGACCGGCTGGCAGCCCGTGCGATCGAGCAGTTCGAGTATCGCCGGGCGTTGATCGACGCCGACCTTGCGCCGCTGCTCAGCGGAGTCCGGGTCGTCGGTTCCGTCGGTCGGGGCGGGTTGTTGAAGCCTTTGCCGGGAGGTGTCTATAAGGTCTCCGAAGCGATGCTCGCAGCATTGCAGGCTCCCGAGACCTCCAACCACGCCTCCAACCTCGGCGCGCTGCTTGCAGACCACTATGCCCGGCGTTTCGGGGTTGGGGCATTCATCGTCGATCCGGTAACGGTCGATGAATTCCACGATTTGGCGCGGCTCTCGGGCGTCGTCTGGTGCGAGCGCAAGAGCCGGTCGCATGCGCTCAACATCAAAGCCGTCGTCCGGCGAGCCTGCCGCAATCTGGGCATCGAGGTTAGGGAGAGCCGGTTTGTCGTAGCCCACCTCGGGGGAGGCATCTCGATAGCGGCGGTCAAGGGCGGCCGGTTGATCGACGCGAACGACGCGCTGCATGGGATGGGTCCTTACTCGCCCGAGCGCGCCGGAGCGCTGCCCATCGGGCCGCTGATCGAGCATTGCTTTTCGGGCGTGGTGTCGAAGAAGGAACTGCTCGACGAACTGGCCCGCCGCTCTGGTCTGACCGCCTACACCGGCACTTCCGACGCCCGCGAAGTGCTGGGGAGAATTGCCGATGGCGATACCGGTGCTGATTTGGCTCTGCGGGGGATGGTCTATCAGATAGCCAAGGAGATCGGCGCCTACGCCACAGTCCTCAAGGGAGAACTCGACGCAGTCATCCTGACCGGCGGACTGGCACATTCGAACGAAATTGTGGAAATGGTGCGCTCGTATATTATATTCTTGGGGCGGGTGATCGTCCTTCCGGGAGAAGGCGAACTCGAAGCGCTGGCAGAAGGCGCGTTTCGGGTCCTTGACGGCGAGGAATCGGCGCTCGAATACCACTGAACATCGGGAACTACCAAACGACGCCGGAAGCGGCGGGAGACGAGTCGTGGGCAATGCGGGTCAGGACGAACTCTATACGCGGAAGGTGATAGCCGGACGGCGCACCTACCATTTCAACGTCAAGCAGACCGTCCGGGGCAACGTTTACATCATGATCCATGAGGCGACCCCTGAACAGGGCGGGATGAGCCACCATCGCGTGGTCGTCTTCGAGGATCACATTCAGGAATTCATCGCCGGGTTCGCCGATGCGGCCGAGGTCGTCGGGCGGCTGGTCGGCGAGCGGGATAGCAATCTGCCGCCGGTAGAAGAACAAGCCCAAACCTGAGCCGGCTTAATCTAGTGCTCGCTTGCAGTAGTTCGTGCTACTATGGGGTCGTCTTACCCGCGCAGGCGGGCACCCAGTCGAGGATCGCCTGTCTGGGATCCCGCCTTCGCGGGAACGACGATGATAATACAACCTTTCATTGCA
This sequence comes from Calditrichota bacterium, assembly GCA_016867835.1. Taxonomy (NCBI): domain Bacteria; kingdom Pseudomonadati; phylum Calditrichota; species Calditrichota bacterium. Next base: position 24,555 of record VGIQ01000015.1, read on the forward strand.
ATGAAGCACTAGTTCACGGGGTCCGGGTTCGAGCAACGATCCTCCCGTGAACATCCCGTTTGACACCGCCGCAATCGACGCACTGATCGTCGAGTTACTCGACCGCCATGCGGCCGAGAAGTCGTCGCCTCCGATGCACTTTCGCGAGCGGATGCTGGCGATGGGGTCGGAAGGCGGAAGACTGGTCGAGTCCGTCGTCCGGATGGCGCGTCCCGCGACGGGTCTTGAAATCGGCACTTCGAGCGGGTTCTCGGCGCTCTGCGCCCTGCGGGGTGCCCTCGCAGCCGGAGCCGATCTGCACCTGACGACGGTCGATTTCGATCCCGCCAAGGCAGCGTGGGCGCGGAGCAACTTCGAGCGCGCCGGGGTAGCCGGTCGAGTGACGATCCTGGTCGAAGACGGCCTCGAGGCGGCGCGCCGGCTGACCGGGCCGTTCGACTATGTCCTGCTCGATGCCTCCAAAGAACAGTGCCTTCCGATCCTAAAGGAGTTGACCGGTAAACTGACGCCGGGTGCAGTCGTCCTGACCGACAATATGCTGACGCATGAAGCCGAGTTGCGGGAGTTTGCCCGGTTCGTCCGCAACTATCCCGAATTCGCTTCAGCCTTGCTGCCGCTTGGCAACGGCGTCGAACTGACGATCAAACTGGCACCGCGGGTGTCGGATCGTATCGTTCCCGGGGACGCCCTCGAGCGCTTGAGACAGGGCTGATTCCCAGTACCAAATTTATCAATACTCAATGAAGTTTTTTATCGATACCGCCAATCTGGCACAGATCAGGGACGCCTCGGCAATGGGCGTACTCGACGGCGTGACGACGAATCCGTCGCTGGTGGCGAAGGAGGGCAAGCCTTACGAACCGCTTCTGAAGGAGATTTGTGAACTTGTGGACGGGCCGGTCTCAGCGGAGGTAACCGCTACCGACCTGAAGGGAATGCTGCGCGAGGGAAAGAAACTGGCGAAGATCCACCCCAACATCGTGGTGAAGTTGCCGATCACCCGCGACGGCGTAGCGGCCTGCGTCGAATTGGCGCGAGCCGGCATCCACACCAACATGACGCTCTGCTTTACGCCGCTTCAGGCATTAGTCGTCGCCAAGGCCGGAGCCTCGTTCGTCAGCCCCTTTGTCGGACGGCTCGACGACATCAGTTTTGATGGAATGCAGTTGATCCGTGACATCGTGCAGATTTACGACAACTACGACTTTGGGACGCAGGTGCTGGTGGCTTCGGTGCGGCACCCGGTGCACCTCCTGGAAGCCGCGCTTGCCGGCGCCGACATCGCGACGATCCCTTACGACGTTATTACGAAGATTCTAAGCCATCCGTTGACCGACGCCGGGCTGCAAAAGTTCCTCGACGACTGGAAAAAGGGCGGGCAGAAGATATGACACACTTCCCCAAAGGGGATAGTCCGTTTCACCCCGGCAAGCCGGTTCCGGTGGAACTGTTTGTCGGACGACGCGAACAAATCGAGCGTATTTTATCTCGTGGTGCTGGGCCGGTTTCGCGAGGCAATCCAAAGACGGTCTTCATCCAGGGTGAGTATGGAATCGGAAAGACCTCGCTCGCTCATTACATCCAATGGCAGGCAGAATTGAACTATGGCTTGCAGCCAATCTATGTCACCCTGGGGGGAGCCAGCACGCTTGACGACGTCGCCGCGGCGGTGTTGACCAGTGTGACCAAGGCGGCAGTTTCAAGCCAGTCGATCTGGAACCGTGCCAAAGACATTGTGGCGAAATATGTTATTATGGAGAAGAGTATTCTGGGGTTTAGACTTAACCTCGAGGCTCTTAAAAGTGATGCTTTAAACATCGTATCTCCTTTGGCACTATTGACATTCCTCGAGAGTTTTGCACAGACAATTAAGACCCCCTCTATCTGCCTAGTCTTCGATGAAATCAATGGAATAGCATCGTTGCGTGAGTTCAGCGGCCTCATCAAGGGACTTGTTGAATCCAACGCAGTGTCGCCAAAACCGTTTCAATTGCTTCTTGTTCTATGCGGAACCGAAGAAATCCGCAATGAAATGACAAGCAACTACGTGTCTGTTGCAAGAATTTACGACTTGATTGTCATTAACACACTTTCAAACGAAGAGACGATTGAGTTCTTCAATGAATCCTATGCTAAAGTGAATATTGGAGTTTCTTCTGATGCATTGTCGATCCTTCAAAATACATCGGCAGGCATTCCAAGAATTATGCATTTGATCGGTGATCATACTTTTTGGGCGGACGAGGATGGATACATAGACAAGGAAGATGCACTCAAAGGATGTCTTGCCGCGACAGAAGAATGGGGACAGAAATACGTTCATAAGAGAGTCTATCAAGCACTTAAAAGCAAAGACTACCATGCAATCCTCAAGAAGATGATGCAGTTCCCTATGACTGATGACACCATTGATATAACTGAATTTCAAAAGCAGTTATCCAGCAACGAAAAGAGTAAACTAAGCAATTTCCTTACGAGAATGAAGAAAATCGGCGTTATTGAAAGAGGCCGACACAAAGGTGAATATGCCTTTAGATCCAAAATAGAACGACTCTATCTCTGGCTTAAATCTCGTGAATAGTCAATCGCTCTTGCTTCCTCCATTACACTTCGCTCTCCCCGTCATCCGCCAGCAGGTTGACCCGCTCGACACCTTCGATTGCGGCAAGCGTCCCGATTAGTCCCGTCTCCGAAACACCCCGCCTTAGTCGCACCAGATAGGAGTGCTCGACCACCTGTCCCGGCCGCAGCGACCGTAATGCCAGTTGCTTGCGGGAAGTGGTGAGCCGCGTCAATGTCTCGTCGAGCAGTGAAGCGCTCCCCGCTGCCGGCGTCGTCTGCAGCCTTAACAGATAAAGCCCCCGTCGCGCCACTCCAAACTGGACGAAGTCGAGCACCAGCAGCAGCAGCAGCACCGTCCCGGAGCCGATCAAGGCGATCGCATAATTCCCCACACCGCAAGCCATCCCGGTCGCCAGCGCAAAGAAAATGAACGCGATGTCGCGGTTGTCCTTGACCACCGTCCGAAAGCGGATGATCGACATTGCCCCTACCAGTCCGAACGCCCGCGCGAGGCTGTTGCCGACCACCATCATCACCAGCGCCGTCACCATTGCAAGGATCACCATCGTAGGGATGAGCGACGCACTGACGGCCCGAAACCGGGTCGTCCAGACATAGACCAGCGCGATTAGCACCCCGAGCGCAAACGCGAGCAGGATGTTGACCGCGATCTCGGTCGTCGTCATTCCGGCCAGCGGTGGCAGCAGCGCGCTCCCGTCGAAATTCATATCGCCTTCCGGAAATGGGGATGCCAGAGGTCTATGCCGCGGCAGTATTTCGAGATCGCCTCCTGTTGCAGGTTGAACTCGCGAATCAGGCTGCGCAGCCAGACCGGCTGCCAGCCGCTGAACTTCACCTCCAGGACAAAGGTGCCCGGATCGAACCAATTCTCGTCGGCAGGATCGAAAAACTCCCGCCAGTGCGACGCCACTGCGCTGCGACAGTCGCTGTCGAAGGTTACCCTTAGGCCTGGATCATCAGGCGATCCGAAAGCCTCGCGCAGGTAACGGATCAACACCACCGGGCTCAGGTTCTCCCCGATCAGGCGGTATTCGAAGGCGCTCGCTGCAGGGTCGGGCGGGAGCGGTTCGCCGCCCAAGGTCAGGTCCAACTCGCCCGCTATCAGTCGCTGTCCTGCTGCAAAGGGCACCCGAACCCGCACTTTGCGGACGATCTCGTGTATCTTGCGCTTGATTTCGAGATAGGCAAGTCCTTCGTCGGGAGCGGTGCGATAGTATCTGATGCGCACCTTGCGGCGCACCGGCAGTCCGTCGATCTTCTCGTGATAGTAACGCATATGGGGGGTGTCGAAATAGACGCTGTTTACGGGGTAACGTCGGTCGGGCATTTCGAGACAATGCGGATCGTGGGTCATGAACCGCATCACCCGGCAACGCAATTCGCTGATTAGAAATAGCGGCACAGCATACTTATACTCCCGCCGCTGAAATGTCTCCATAATCGACGACTATATCCGCTGGCCGATGAGCATTCGCAGCATTTCGGCGAGGGTCATTCTTCCAAGTGGGATGACCGCCCGGCCGGACATGCCGGGTTCGAGCCGGCCGGCGCTGTTCGGAACCTCCGCCACCAATAGCGGATGCTGTGATTGCGGACCGGCGGTCGTTGGGAGAGGATCGGTCGCAGTCTGCCGGCGGTGGTCGATGCGTAGCGCCACGGCGGTCCACGTTCCGCTTCCCGTTGAGGGCAGAGTCAATTCGACGGCTTGACCGGATTCGATCCGGTAAGCGGCTCCCTCGGGCAGTTCAATGACCGCCAGCAGGGTGTCGAAGCGTTCGATCCGGACGATGTTGCCGCCGGGAGCCAGCCGCAAACGTCCGGCAATTGGCGACCGGATCAACTGCAGCCGGCCGACCGTGGCCAGCGCCGCCTCGAGGCCGCTCCGCTCGACCTTTACCACTTCACGCGCCAGCGCAATATCTTCTGCTCGCGCACCAGCCCGGGCTGCGTCCAGTTCCGCCCGAGCCACACGCTCTTCAGCCTGCAGTAGGCGGTAACGCCCGTCGGCGGCGAGCCATTCGAGCGGCGTCGCAGCACCATCGTCGTGCAGCGTTCGGTAGCGCTCCCACTCGGGCTGATAAGCGTCGAAAGCGGTTTGAGCCAGTTCCAAACGCGCTTCGAGCACGGTTAGATCGACCTCGCGAGCCCCGGCTTCGAGCGCTTCGACCGAAGCCGCAGCCTGCTCAATGCGAGCCTTCAGCATCGATGCACTACCGACACCGCCGTGAGACAGGACGATGGCAAGCGAGTCTCCAGCCAGGACGAGTTCGCCTTCCTCCAGCCGTGAGTGCAAAACGACCTCGAGCCGGTCGGGACGCTCAATCTGCAACACTGTGCGCTGTGCGTCGCCGGAACGACGGCCGGCTTCCCAGCCGTAGGAGACGAGATCCGCCTCGATCGTCAGGCTCCAAACCGCTGCCGGTTCCAGCCTGACCGGAGCCTTGATGCTCTGCGGCAAGGGCACGAGGAAGCCGACCAGAATGGCCACGAGCGCCAGTCCGGCGACAACCGCGCGCTTGACATCGAGGACGGTCAACCGGCTATGCTCCGGGCGTCGGTATTAGGCTGTAATGCAGGTCTCATCAGTGGAGAATAAGTTAGTAACTTAATCGCGGATTAGTCAAGGACTAACCACTGTCGGCAGCGTCCGCTCGCGCGGGAGGCTTTGAGATGGAGGCCTGAATGTCGTATGATTAAGTAAAGGGCCAAGGCCCGCGCTTCGACACGCCACTCATTACTGACCTTGAAGATCCTACTACATCTTTTCGCAATCGGTTTGGCTTTGACGGCATCGACGTCAAAAGCAGAGAGCCTCCGCATCAACGAGATTCAGTCCTTCGCCGGGTCGCAGGTCGCCGACGAAGATGGCGACTATCCCGACTGGATCGAACTCTACAACCCGGGACCAAATCCGTTGTCGCTGGCTGATTGGTCGCTCTCGGACCGCACGGACGATACGGCGCGCTGGGTCTTTCCATCCCTTGCGATCGAGCCGCGCGAGTTTCTGCTCGTCTTCGCTTCGGGCAAGGACCGCCGGATGCGGGCTCCGCATCACGAGTCGATCCTGCGTCGGGGGGATAACATGCGCTATTTCGTCCCGTCCGGTCCCATGTCCGCTGACTGGATGACGAGTCGGTTCGACGACTCCAACTGGGCCGAGGGACCATCCGGGTTCGGCTACGGCGACAGCGATGATGCCACCATCGTCCCGGCGACGCCCTCGCTCTTCGTTCGCGCACGATTCGACCTGGCCAATCTCGAGGATGTTCTCTACGCCCTCTTGCATGTGGACTATGACGACGGCTTCGTTGCCTATCTCAACGGGCGCGAGATAGCGCGGTCGAATCTCGGCTTGCCGGGAACGCCGCCGGCGTGGGATCAGTTGGCCGATCTCGATCATGAAGCCAACCTTTACCGCGGTCTTCCGCCCGAACGGTTTGTCATACCCAACATCCACGCCCTGCTCAGCCCATCCCGGAATGTCCTGGCGGTCGAGGTCCACAACAGCACGGCGGAGTCGAGCGACCTGACGATCATCCCGTTCCTGACACTGGGACTCTCCAGGCCGATGGCCGGGGGGCGGGGCGCTGCAGCCGAGATTGGTGAACTTCTTCTCCCGCTGCATGCCGACTTCCGCATCGCAGCCGGAGGGGAGACGCTTTCAGTCTATGACGCCGCCGGCCGGGTCGTAGATCGCTTGCTGCCGGTGGTGTTGGGCGAGGGGCTCTCCTTTGGCCGTCAGCCCGACGGCACCGACGGACTGCGCTACTTTGCCGTTCCGACTCCAGGCTCGGCCAACAGTGAGCCGGGGTATGCCGGTATCTGCAGCCGGGCAACGTTTTCCGAGCCGGCCGGTTTCAAGGCGGCTCCGACGCGACTCTCGATCTCGGCGGCGGCGGGCGAGCAAGTCCTCTGGACCCGCGATGGCCGGACGCCCTCGGCGAGCGACACCCTCTCCGCGACAGCAATCCCGATCGACACGACGACGGTGATCCGCGCGGTTACTATTCGTCCCGGCTGGCTCCCCGGACCGATGCTGACCCGCACCTATTTCATCGGCGAGGCTAACCGTCTGCCGGTGGTTTCCATCATCACCGATCCGGGCAGCCTATGGGATCCCGACTCGGGCATATATGTCCTCGGCCGCAATTACGATCCCGTCCCGCCGCATCGAGGCGCCAACTACTGGCAGGATTGGGAGCGGCTGGCACACGTCGAATTCTACGAGACGGACGGGCGACTCGCCTTCGACCTCAACGCCGGGATCAAAATTCACGGCGGCTGGACGCGGTTCTTTCCTCAGAAATCCCTTGATATCATAGCCCGGCAACGTTACGGCACCGACCGGATGCGGCATCAGGTCTTCCCCGGTCTCGACATCGACCAGTTCAAGGCTCTCGTTTTGCGCAATTCCGGCAGCGACTGGAACCGCGCCTTGATGCGCGATGCAATGATGATCGCGCTGCACGAAGACATCCGCTGCGACGTTCAAGCCTACCGGCCAGCGCTCGTCTTTCTGAATGGCGCCTACTGGGGCATCCTCGACCTACGGGAGAAACTGAACGAGCATTATCTCGCGTCGCATCACGCGGTCGATCCCGACAGCGTCGATCGGATGGAGGTCTGGGGCGGCGCGGTGCAGGGGACGCCCGACCACTACCGGGCAATGCTCAATTACATTGAAACCAACGACGTTGCCGATTCGGCGCACTATGCCTATATCGAGACGCAGATGGAGACGGGCAGTTTCATCGACTTCAACGCTGCCAACATCTATGTCGATAACACCGACTGGCCGGGCAACAATAACAAGTTCTGGCGGCCCCAATCTGAAACCGGACGATGGCGATGGTTCCTCTTCGACCTCGATTTCGGCTTCGGGCTGCACGATTCGACGTCCTATCGCCACAATACGCTCGCCATGGCGCTCGAGCCGAACGGCCCTGAATGGCCCAATCCACCCATTGCCACCTTCCTGTTTCGCAAGTTGATGGAGAATATCACTTTTCGCGCGGCCTTCATCAACCGTCTGGCGGACCTTATGAATTTCGACTACCGCCCCGAGCGCGCCAGTGCGGTGATCGACAGCATCCGGGCCGGCATAGCGGCGGACATTCCCCGACATCTGTTGCGCTGGGCGCCGGAATTTGAGGGCTATCCCGATCCGGCCGATTGGGAGGCTAATGTCGCCTACCTTAAGCGATTTGCCCGCGAGCGTCCGGCTTATGTTCGCGAGCACGTTGTTGCTCAGTTCGGCTTGTTGGGGACGGCCGCTCTCACCTTCGACATCGTTCCCGACGGGGCGGGGACGATCGTCATCAATACGAAGACCCTCCCGGCTTCGGGCTGGCAGGGCACCTACTTCCGGGGCGTCCCGTTACCTCTGAGCGCCATCCCGGCGCCGGGCTGGCGGTTCGCCGGTTGGAGCGGCTTGACTCAGAATGCCGCCCCCCGGATTGCCTTCGATCCCCCGTCCGGAGGGCATCTCATCGCCCGCTTCACACCGCTCGCATCGGGAACGTCGGCTATCGTCATCAACGAAATCAACTTTCGCGGCCCCGATACGCTTTCGGCCGGCGATTGGGTTGAACTTTACGTCCAATCCGGGCAGTGGGACCTGACCGGCTGGACCTTGCGGGACGATAATGACGGGCATATCTGGAGGTTTCCAAGTGGGCTGTTGATGACGGAGGGGGAATATTGGGTCATTGCCGAGGACAGCCTTCGGCTCGTGACCCGGGCGCCGCAGGTGAATCCGGCAATCGTCTTAAGCGGTCTATCGTTCGGCCTTGGCTCGGACAGCGATCAGGTGCGGCTCTACGATGCTCAAGGCCGGCTCGTCGATTCGGTGGCTTACCGCACAGTTTCGCCCTGGCCGGTGGAGGCGGCTGCGGGAACGACGCTGGAACTGATCGACCCGGCGCTGCCCAACGAATTGCCGCACAACTGGAGAATCTCGCCGGCGCTCTACGGCTCGCCGGGACGGGATCACTTCTACCATCCGCCGCGAACGTTTGCGTTGCTTGGTCCGCCCGATCGGTCTGTCGTGGCGGAAGATACCGTCCGACTCGTCTGGCAGAGAGCGGTCGATCCCGATCCGGGGGACATGGTGCGCTACCGGATCGAATGGTCGCTGGCGCCGGACTTTGCGCTCCGGGATTCGATAGTGATTTCCGACACGACGCTCCATCTTGATCGCCTCCCGGGTTCGCCAGCCGGCAGCGGACTGCCCGACGACGTCCGTATCTGGTGGCGGGTGACGGCTTATGACGAACGGGGACTGGCGACGACCTCCAGCGCCGGAACTGCGGGATGGCAGTTTCTGAGGCGCAAAGCCGCGATTCCCGGTCAGTTCACCTTTCAGCCGCCTTACCCCAATCCCTTCAATCAGGTCTTGATCCTGCCCTTCGATCTGCCTACGGCGGGTGAGGTTCAAATGGCAGTTTACGATCTGGCCGGCCGGGAGATATGGAGCGGCCGCCGGGTGCTTGCCGCCGGACGTCATCGCATTCCGTTAGCATTCAATGACCTGAACAAAGGCTTATCGTCCGGCGTCTATGTGGTGTTGCTGGAATCGGGCGTCGAACGGCGGCTGCGCAAGGTGGTGCTGCTGAAGTGAGGGGGGGAGTGGAAGGATTGACAAGTAGAGGATTCAGACCGCACCTCGGAGGCGAAGAAGGAGCCTTGGGCAAGAGCCCTTTTGGGGGCGAAACTATTTTTGTGAAAAGGGCCGAAAAGGCTTGACTTCTTGACCCGGGCATGTTATGATATGGATGCATCCTGCATCTGGCGGGTGAACAGTCCGGCTACCCTTCGTTGTCAGCCTGCCCGATGGGGCAGTTCGATATCGCCGCGTTCATCAAAGCACGTTTCTACGGAGGTCCCCATGTTCGCTCCTCGCGCTACTCGTTCCCTCGTGAGCCTCTTCACGCTCGGAGTCGTCTTCCTCTCTCTTAGCCTATCCCCCGGAGGCGCGATGGCTGCGACCTACGTCACAGACGGGATCGGAATCCCGCCCTACGCAATGCACCTTGAGGCCTTCCCCAACCCGTTCAACTCCACTACCACCATCAGAATCGCCTTGCCATGGGCAGGTGACATTTCGCTGCGTTTGGTTGGTGCACAAGGGAGACAGGTGGCAGCGGCGCATCTGGCCCGGCAGAAAGGCTGATGGGGTTAGGGTGAATTCTGGGATATACCTTTGCCTTGCCATATATCAAACGCAGAACGGATATAGTGCTACTGCGTATCATAAATTGCTTCTAATGCGTTAGGAGACTCGATGAAAATTGCTACTATTAGGAGTCTTTCTGTGCATAATCTTCCGCTAATGTTCTTAGCTTTGCCCTCGTTGGCATTGCTTTTCAGCAGTAGCCAATTGTGCTGCCAAACACACATCGGCGGATGGATAAATGGAACACTTACGCGAGAGGGTAATCCTTATCATGCTGATGATGGATCCAACGGATTTGGAGTAAGGAACGGAGACACGCTTCTTATTGAGCCAGGTGTAATTATCCTTATTCCATGGCGCGGCATTATAATCGTCGAGGGTGTGTTGCTAGCATTAGGAGCAAATGAGGATTCTATCTATTTTGATAGATTGGGAAATCGAAATTGGATTGGCATTATCTTCATGGACACTCTAAGGTCACAGCAATGCTCCATGTTTCAATTTTGTATTTTCAATAATATGAGCCCACCCAATGAGTTCGCCAATGAGCCACCCGCCATTTCCATTTCCGAATACTATGATTCAATTCGTTTTGACTGGTGTATGTTTAGCAATTTTAGAGTTGGCGTTTCCACAATCAGGGCGCAGGTGGCGCGCATTTCAAACTGTCAATTTGTCAATATGACAGGTATTTCGGGATTCGCATTTAGCCCAGGTTTCAACAATACTTTCATTGAATCATCTATTTTCAATCGGGTTATTATTGGGATAGCTACAGGAGGTGGTTTCATGCTCCAGGGTTGCCTTTTCCTAGAATGTGACAGGGCAGTATCGTATGTAGTATATGATCCAGTGGAATTACCGCTTGTAGTCAGAAATTGCATATTCGTTTTGGGAAATCCAACTCTTAGTATTAATTGTATTGTCTTGTCAACGTGTTTACAATCAAGCAGCTTTTGGAGCCGCGATAAGTCGTTCTGCTGGGGTGCAGCCGTTTAGTCTATAGCCCTGATGCGGGCGGTTACAGTTATACTCGTTCATGAACCTGTCCAGGTCACTCTGGAGCTGTTC
>VGIQ01000016.1 GCA_016867835.1 Calditrichota bacterium
CATCCCGGCCGGCTTTGCTCTGCTCGCCAGCGATCGGAACCTCCGCTCGCTCGAAGCCCAGCGCAAACAGGCTGAAGCGAAGTCACTGCGCGAAATGAAGAGCCATCGCGCGGTCGCCGAGCGGATTCGGCGCGAGGAAGTCGTCGCCACGGTTCAGACCGGCGAGGAAGACCGGATGTTCGGTGCCGTAACCGCGGCCGACATTGCGGAACTACTCGCCGCCAAAGGGATCGAGATTGACCGCCGTATCATCGACCTCGAGGAGCCGATCAAGGCCCTCGGCGTCTATACCGTGCCGGTCAAACTTCATGCCGGCGTCGAAGCCCACGTTCGGGTCCGGGTCATCAAGGCTGAGTGAACCGGGCAATGAGCCTAAAACTAAGCCGTTCCGTGGATCAGACAAGTGAAGGGGGAGCCGCCACCGGCTTCCCCTTCGCTTTAGAGGGCATTTCACAGGAGGCGGACTGGTTCGCCCGGCAATTAACCGATTGGTATAATCCTACCCGGCGCGACCTGCCCTGGCGCGAAACGACAGATCCCTACGCCGTACTCGTCGCCGAGATAATGCTGCAGCAGACGGTCTGGTCGGTGGTGGTAGAGTATTATCGCCGGTGGGTGGCTCGCTTCCCAACACTGGAGTCGCTTCATCAGGCAGACGAGAGTGAATTGCTACGTTATTGGGAAGGACTCGGCTACTACCGACGAGCCAGAAGCCTGAAGGTCTTGGCAGCGGTCGTCATGGACCAATGCGGCGGTAAGATTCCAGATGATGTAGAGGAACTGAAGCAACTGCCCGGGGTGGGAGACTACACCGCAGCTGCGGTGATGGCACTGGCGTTCGACCGCCCGGAACCAGCCATCGACGCCAATATTCGCAGGATACTGGAGCGGTATCTTGGCTTGAGCAACTGGTCAAATCCATCTGCAGCCGACGCCGGAGGATTCCTGACAAAGGCACTATCAAAAACATCACCCCGCCTATTGACGTTGGCTCTGATGGAGTTAGGTCAAACGGTCTGCCTTCCGAGGTCGCCGCGCTGTGCCCAATGTCCACTCCAGAAAGAATGCAAGGCAGCCGTTAGTAAACAGTTCGATGATGCTCAAATGCGGATCCGGCGTCCTGTGCATCGTCGAGATTCTCGGGTATTACTCATTGTGAGAGGCAGTTTAATCCTGCTTCATTCACCTGGGGATGACAGATTTCCGGGGTTATGGCTGCTGCCGTTGGTGGAAGGGGATTCAGGACTCGATCCCAACTCGATCGGGTTAGAAAGGATGGCTTCTTCTCGCCTTAAGCCGGTGAGTCACCATTACACCGTCAATGTGGTGAGGCTGCTTCCGGAAGTTTGGCAAGCCGACATGACATTTGAACCGCCGATGGGAATGGTTTGGAATTCCTTCAGTGAGATGGAACGCCTTCTCATGCCCTCGGCGCATCGCAGTATCGTTCGGCAGTTGCTGTCAGTTCAGAGTGATGTACTGAGGTAATCAGCCGGATTCTCGTATATTGTGATATATGAAGATCTACACCCGGACCGGTGATGCGGGGACAACGGCACTTTATAGAGGCGGACGAGTCTCCAAGTCATCCAAACGCATCGAAGCGTGCGGGACGGTCGATGAACTCAACTCCTCTATCGGGTTAGCACGCACCGGCGGCCTGCCGAATGCCGTCAATGCAATCCTCAAGAAAGTGCAGAACGACCTCTTCGTCATTGGAGCCGATCTGGCTACTCCGTCAAGTGCCGTCAAGCCTGGCGACCAGGTGGCACGACTCGATAACGGTGCTGAACGATTTCTTGAGGAAGCCATCGATCGCCTTGAAAAGAACCTTGAACCGATTAGGGCGTTCATACTTCCGGGGGGATCGCCTGGTGCCGCGGCTTTGCACCTTGCGCGCTCCATCTGTCGGCGCGCCGAGCGCGCCGTGGTTAGCCTTACTCGAGGCAGAAGTGTGGAGGTGAACCCGGCCATACTGATTTACCTCAACCGGCTTTCAGACTTTCTCTTTGTTGCGGCACGGTTCGTAAACCTGAAGTCCGGAGTTGAGGATGTTTTCTGGACCCCTCGATAATCGTGCGCAATGAGTGAACAGATAGATAAGGACGCGATGTGGCGCGAGTGCGTTCTCACCGGCGAAGCCGGCAATCATGGCAAAATGCGCCACTTCTTCCGGCATATTCCAGCCTCGCCGCGCTGTCAGATCTGCAATGCGCCTTTTGAGGGTCTTGGCGGACGACTGGTGAAGACCTTCATGAAGATTCGCCGTTCGGAGCGCAATCCGAAATTCTGCGCGCTCTGCTTCACGCCGGAAGACGGGGATGTCGGTGCGGAGATCGAGATGTCGCTCCTCTTTGCCGACGTTCGAGGATCGACGCAGATTGCCGAGCGGAGCAGTCCAGTCGATTTCAGCAGATTGATGAACCGCTTCTATAACGTCGCCAACAAGGTGTTGGTAGAATACGATGCATTCATCGACAAGATGATGGGCGACGAGGTGATCGGACTCTTCATTCCCGGTTGGGCAGGGCCGGGACATTCCGAAAAGGCCATCCACGCGGCACGGCAATTGCTCGAAGCAACCGGAAATGTGGCCGGCCGGACGCCGCTGGTCCCGGTCGGAGTCGGCGTGCATACCGGCGTGGCTTACTTCGGATCGGTCGGTTCCATCGACACCTTTGCGGACATTACCGCACTCGGTGATGCCGTCAATGTTACCTCCCGGCTCGCTTCGGCAGCCGGCCCCGGTGAGTTGCTAATCAGTGACGCGGCGGCGAAGGCCGGGCGGCTCGATACCGCGCAATGCCAGTTGCGCGAACTGGAACTGAAGGGGCGAGCCGAGCCGGTGCGAGTGTACGCGCAATGCTTCAGCAGCAGCGGCAACTGACTTTCTCAATTTCAAGACTATAGGATCATAATGAACAAGAAGGCGATCATCGGCATTCTAATAGCCATCGTTGCGGTCGGATTCGGCTGGACGATCTATCACAATCCGGCGCGCAAGGCACAGGTGATGCCGGTTCCCGGTCAATCAACCAGCAAAGCGAGCGCCGATGCGGTGATGGCTATTGCCGCCAAACTCCACTGTCCGGATAGTTGCTGTGTCGGCAAAGAGATCACCGTTGCCGAGAGCAAGTGCGCATCGTCAGCCGATATTCGAGAGTCTATCCGGATGATGCTTGACGCCGGGCTATCGCAGGATGGCGTCGTAATGCACCTCGCGATGATGGGCGTTGAAGTGCCAGGCGGGTCGGTGGCGATGCCGCCGGGTCATCCCCCGATGGACGGCTCGGCTATGCCTGGTGAATCACACGAGCATCACGAGCACGACGGACACGATCACGGCAGCGAGCCGCCGGCCAAGAAGGAACTTCCAGAAGGTCACCCCAAGTTGCCCGAAGGCCATCCTTCGGTGGGGAATTAGGCGCTATGCTGCTCACGGATAGAGTCGCACTCATCACCGGTGCCGGTCGAGGCATTGGTGCGGCCATAGCGCGCCGGTTTGCCGCCGAAGGCGCCGTCGCGATCTGCGCTGACATCAAGCCCGAGTGGGTGGGTGAGGTGGCGGAAGATATCCGGTCTGCTGGAGGCAGGTCGGAAGCATTGGCTTTCGATGTCGCCGATAAGGCTCAGGTCGATGCCGCGGTGGACGACATCGCAAAGCGCCACGACCGGCTCGACGTCTTGATTAACAATGCGGGCATCACGCGGGACAATCTCTCACTGCGGATGAGCGAGGAGGAGTGGGATTCGGTCATCCGGGTCAATCTGCGCGGGACCTGGATTCCTTCGCAAGCGGTGATCCGGCCGATGCGCAAACGACGTTGGGGGCGTATCGTCAACACCTCGTCGGTGGCGTCGCTCGGCAATCCAGGGCAGGTGAACTACTCCACCACCAAGGCCGGCGTGATAGGGCTGACCCGCACTCTGGCATTGGAACTGGCCAAATCGGGTATCAACGTCAACTGCGTTGCGCCGGGAGCCATAATGACCCCGATGTTCGAAGCGGTCGCTGAAGAGACCCGCGCCAAGTACATCGAACGCATCCCGCTCAACCGGTTCGGCGATCCCAATGACGTTGCAAATGCGCATCTCTTCTTCTGCAGTTCGCTGGCCGACTACATCACCGGGCAGGTGCTCTTCGTCGATGGCGGGATTAGCGTGGGGATGTAAACCAGGTTGGCCAACTGGATTCCCGCCTATGCGGGAACGACGCTCCATTTCGCCGAATATTCCATACTTGTCATTAGTCAAATACAAGGTATGATCGGATCTAAGAAACTTCCGGTGATAGCCGTCAGTCTGACTCTGATGGCATTATCAGCAAAGGCAATGCCTGCCGGTTCGCTGCTTTTCCAGGGCGAAAGCCGTCATTTGCGCAGCGTCCGGATGCTGACCAGCGGCGGCGAGAATGCCGAAGCCTACTTCAGCCCCGACGGCAAACAGATCGTCTGGCAGGGCCGGTGGCAGGAGAATTATCCGGCCGACCAGATTTGGACGATGCCCGCTGAAGGCGGCACGCCGACGCTCGTTTCGACGGGCTTCGGCAAGACGACCTGCGCCTTTTTCATTCCCGGGACGAACCGGATCGTCTATGGCTCGACGCACGGCTTTTCGAAAGAGCCTCCGGCCGATCCGGATCGCGCGGCCGGTTATGTCTGGGGGCTTGATGAGTATGACATCTATACCGTCAACCTGGACGGCACCGACCTCCGGCAGTTGACGAACGAGCCGGGCTACGATGCCGAGAGCGCCGTCTCGCCGGACGGAAAGCAGATCGTCTTCACGTCGGTGCGCAACGGCGACCTCGACATCTACGCGATGGACACGGACGGGGGAAATGTCCGGCAATTGACGACGACGCTGGGCTATGACGGCGGGCCCTTCTTTACACCCGATGGGAAGTGGATCGTGTTCCGCAGCCACCTGCCCAAAACGGATGCCGAAATCGCGCGCTACAAGGACCTGCTCGCGCGCAAGATGGTGATGCCGCTGCGGTTTGAGATTCAGATCATGCGCCCGGACGGGAGCGAGCGGCGGGCCGTAACGAGCCTCGGAGCGGCGTCGTGGGCGCCCTATATGCACCCGGATGGCAAGCGGATCATTTTCTGCTCGAATTGGGCCGACTCGACCTGGCGGCAGGAGGGACGAATGCCGAACTTTGACCTTTACCTTATCAACCTCGACGGAACAGGCCTCGAGCGCGTAACCTACGGGCCTGAGTTCGACGGGTTTCCGATGTTCTCGAACGATGGGAAGAAACTGATCTGGTGCTCGAACCGGTTCGGGCCGCATCCGCACTCGACGAACATCTTCGTGTCGGAGTGGGGGGAGGAGCGGAAGAGTGATTAATGCCCATGGCAATGGCAGGGGTGTGCAGCGGAAAAATCGTCACATCGTCACAAATCATGCGTATCTGATGGCAGGGAGCAGAGTTAAGGCGTGACGGAAGTGGTGATGCTGATGGTGATGCTGATGATGATGCTGATTATCTGGTCATTACTACCCGCCGGGTCGTGACGCCTGTTGCGCCTTGCAGCGAGAGCAGATACTGCCCCGAAGGGAGGGCGCCGGAGTCGAGGCGGAACTGTTGGGGTCCGAAAGGCATATAACCCTCCTTTAAGAGCATCACCTCGCTGCCGCGGGAGTCATAGAGCCGCATCGTCCACCAGCCGGGATGGGGGAGGTTGTAGTAGATGGAGAGGTAGGAGTTGAAGGGGTTGGGAAAGGGGGAAAGGGTTAAGGCGTAGGGGCGAATTCCGATTCGCCCGTCGTCGTCGGGGACGGCGAGAGGAACGCCGCGACCGGATAGGGTGACCGTGAGCGAATCGGTGATCCCGCGCTCGGTACCGGTGTAAATTCGCAGTAACCCGGTGTAACGCTCTTCAGAGGGAGGGTGGAAGAAGACCTGCACCGTCGTCGAATCGCCCGGATAGATGCGCCATGAGGTGTCGGCAAGGTCGAAAGAGTATGCTTCCCCGCCCTCGATCATCTCCCCTCGATGCACCATCCCAAAGCGGGGGGCGATGTTGCGCAGTTGCAGTTCCCAGACGGCGGTCGAGTCGAGCGCCACGTCGCGGAAGTTGTATATTCTGGCAGATGGCTCGAAGACCACCGGCTCGAACGCCAGCGGGTCAGGAGCGGTCTTGATTAGAGCGATGCAACTTCCATGAAGATCCCGGTCGAAATCAGTGTAATTAATCGTTGCTCCCAAAGCATAGGAAAAATTGGGCAATTCGATGATTCGAGTAATTCCATAATCTCCACCTCGGTTCCCTCCGCACCTCATACTCCATTGCACTTCACCATCACGATCTACTTTCAATAACCAACTATTTCGGTTGCCTCCTAAAGAGCCATTTGATCCCCCGAGTAGGAATCCCCGATCAATTGAGGCGTAAGATATAGTTCGCAATGCGGCTTCACCAAGTTCGTCGTAAGGGCGCGACCAGCGTCTATTGCCATTATAATCGACATTGAGAAGGTAGAAACGGGTGATCTCCCCCGGCCCAATCCTGCCCGAGAGACCGCCTGCTACATATCCCCCGGGAACTTCGACAACTTCAGTTAGCCCTTCGCTGACATCAGGTTCATATTCTCGCATCCAAAGTGAATCACCATCTGCAGATACCTTCAAGAGAAGCGCATTATACCCGCGATCAAAAGTCCCTCTTTGTGCGGCAATAACAATGTTTTCTTCCGAATCGATACATAATCCCCAGCCGTATTCGGATCTATCTGTGCCGTAAGAAGTTATCCAGATGATCTCGCCATTCTCGTTAATTTTGACCACCAGAACATCACCGCCGTTCACTCGACGAGTGCCGGCAAGAATATACTCTTGATCTCCAAATTTCTTGATTCCCCAGAAATCTCGCGCATTCCAGTCACTGAAATTCATCTCCCATACTATCTCACCTTCGTCATCAATGCGTAAGATGTGTGCAAAACCATTCCATTCACCAGCAAGCAGATATCCGCCATCACCATGCCCAACGGTTCCACAGTATGCAGACTGAATTCCCACTTCATTAAAGACTTTTGACATTATAGTATCGCCATTAAGATCAACAACGTAAATTGCATAATCAGAAGAAATATCTCCACCACCATGACGATCACCAATCAATGCGTAGCACTGATTAGACTTCCAATCAGCGTCCCAGCAAAAATCGCTTCCCCTTCCACCCCATACGCGCTGCCAATCGACCTCGGGTTGTGCGAAGATGTCTGGTGTGTATAAGATGAGTATGAGGAGGGCGGGCAGAGCCCGCCCTCGACCTTTGGCGACTATCACTTCAACAGCACCAATTTCTGCGTGAACTCATTCCCTTTAATGTTGAGTCGGCAGAAATAGACTCCAGCCGGATGATTGTCAGCGTTCCAAACGGCATCGTAATATCCGGGCATCTTTCTGCCGCTCTCCATCACTTTAACTTCACGCCCTATCAGATCGTGAATAGTCAGGCGAATATCGGACTCTTCCTTGAGACTGAATCCGATGCGAACCTGTGAATTGAAGGGGTTGGGAAAGGGGGACAGCGCGAATTGCATGGTGAGGAGAGGTTCGGCGGTAACGCCTAAGTCAATATCGACCTGACGATAGCAAATCAATGTTCGCTGCGTCAAGACGATCCACTCCGTCTCACCATCCCGGTCATCATCCACTTCAAGGATTTGTAATGGCGTAACCGGGAATTGGTAAGGAGAAGATACAAATTCACTCGTAAGAGGGAATAAGTAGGTGATTGATCTATCGCGATCGATCAAGAGATACATAAGTTCATATCCAAATCCTACCTCATAGAGGCGGGGCAGCATCATCAGCGGGTTTCTCAAGCCATTAGGCAATTCAAACCTGTGAGGATTGCCAAGTGCTGGTAACGAGTATCTTATCAATTCGCGGGGGCCATAATTACGTAATATCCACAACCAATGATCATCATGTCGATCCTTTGCTGTGGTCATTAGGCTGAACAGGGATCCATCCTGATACCATCCGTAAGCATTTTCATCCAAGTCAACATGTGAATTCAAACGCAGATTGTGGTCGATAACGGCCAGGCGTATTCGGACATATTGGGGCGCTCGAATATTTTCATGCCGTTCGAATATCAAGAACTGACCTATCAAGAACGATCGATTTTCTTCAAGTTGGTTCCATATAAGACCACCAATTGTGCTCCCGAGTATAATGGTGTCAATCCCGGCACCATTGTCCAATCTGATTGAACAAATCCCCCCACTTTGATATACATTGGCATCACCTCGAAAATCAGTATAGTAACGGGAGGTATGATAGTAAACAAGAACGGTGGCGAGGTTTTCCAGGTTCATCCGAGTTAGTGGCACAATTGAAGTAAGATAATTATGCCAGGAATCCCATTCATCTCCTCCACCTCTATTGCTTAATATTTCGGTACGACCTAAGTATTGAAAATTTTCCGGTGAATACCGTCTAATGAATTTGTATCCAGCTCCCTCTCGCCATGCACCATTCTGCCATTTGATTACAAATCCCTGATTCTCGGATTGACTTCCCACCCAAGAATCGAAGCGGACCGAATCGCTGTCCAGAATGATCTCCCCGTTCGAGACCATCACAGCGCTGCTATCCAACTGAACAAGATACTTATTGCCATCCTCGCCAACTCGCTGGGAGAGGATGGCGTTCGCCGGGCGATCGAACTCCACCCGCCAGACCTCCTCGAGCGGGAGCGGCTCCCGGGCGAACAGGAGCCGCGAAAAAAGAAGCAGAATGGTCAGTCTTGCAATTGACGTCATTTCAAAACTCCTTAATGCAGGATAGATCCATTTGGATCCCGAACTCACAGGATCCAGTGATACCTGAACCTACGGCACATAGACTCCCTTCGCCCACTGCACCCGTCCCGCCGCATCCATCCTGAGCAGATAGACCCCCGCTCCCAACCCGTCCGGCTGCCAAGCGAGCGAATGCCGGCCCCCGGCAAACCGGACCGGCCGACCGGCTTCGACACTCCTCCCGGCAAGGTCGAACACCTCAAGGCGCACTTCAGACGGAATCGGCAGGTCGAAGATCACCATTGTCGTCCGGTTGAAGGGATTCGGGTGGAGCGAGACGATCCGGAACTCCGCCGGAAGCGGATCCGGTTCGCCCGGAGCCGACGTCTCGAAGAGTCTTCCCTGCACGGCAAAGATCGTATTGTTGAAGACCTCGCCGTCGGTGACGAACCCGCAGATGTAGAGCGTGTCGAGGAACTCGATCTCACCCCGCCGGATCGCTTCGGCCATGCTGAGGTCGATCCAGTTGTCGCCGCGCCGCGCTTCGCGGGAGAAGCCGAGAAAGTGATAGTCGTCGAACCGGTCGATGTTACCCGCCAGACCGGTGGTATCGGTCGTCCAGTAGAAGTAGGCGGTGAAAAGCGAGTCGGTCTCGAGCGAGTCGTCGATGGCGTAGTGGACTTCGAGGCGATGCAGGTAGTCGATCTCGATCGCGCCTTCGTAAGGCCGGATCAGTTCGACCTGCGGCGCTGGATTCCAATAGACGTCGATGGTGTCGAGGACGACGTTGTTGTCCTCACTCGACTCTTCGATGTCCCCGCTGCTGTCGAGCACCCACCGGACAATGTGCTGTCCGCGCGGGGCTATCCACGGCTCAGAGACGACCGACCGGATGAGGGTGTCGCTCGCGGCAAGTTCAAGGCCCTCGATACGTTGGAAGAGTTCCCCGTCAATGAGGCATTCGACGGCGAAAGGTGGAGCAAAGCCGTTGCCGCGCAGGGTGAAATCGGCCCGGTGAAGGATGCTCTCGCCGGCCCGGACGCGCCCCTTGTGCGACCAGATGACGGAGTCTTCGGCTACCGGATGCCCGCGCCAGGTCTCAAGGGCGTTCAGGTCGAAGAGCCCGTCGTCCCAGGCGGTGACGACGTCGTCGATAAAGGCGCCTTTGCCGGTGACGCCCTGATAGTTCGACTGCCAGACGAAGCAGATAAAGATTCCATTCTGTCCCACGACGCTGACCGAATCGGTATAGCGTCCGGTCTGAGCATTGAAGCCGCGCAAATTGGAAAGCGAGAAAGAATTTCGCAGCCAGTCGTTGTTGCGGGTGGGATAGGTCGATAGACGTTGGTTGCCCTGCTGATCTTCGACCACCCCCAAGAGCAGCCTTCGGCGAAATTCAGCCCCATCCAGGGTAGGCTCGTCGATACTATCGGCAATGCAGATTGTAAGCGAATCAGAACTGCCGAAGGTGACATCGACCAAATAGCAATAACTGACCATCGCATCGCGGGCGCGCCGGAGGTCATAGGGCCCCCACCAGGCCCAGGCATTCTGGTTGTTCATATAGTCGTCGTCGGCGGGCCACCTCGGATTATTGGGATCGTTCTGATTGGTATAGGCGCACCAAATCGCCTGGCGGATGTCGTTGCGGCGGACGAGGGTGTTGTAGATGAGATTCTGCAGCCCCCAGGAGTAGTCTGTAGTGCGGCCTTCAGATCGATAGTATGCTCCGCGGGGATTGTAATGCCAGCGGGGGCTGGCGGCTTGTGGCGGCGTTGCCCATGGCCAGCGTAGAATGGCAATTGCCTGGTCTTTGTCGAAATCTTCGTCCAGGGCGATATTCCAGAGCGCTGCCGACGGCTGCGCGGTCAGAACTATGAGAAGTGTGGATAGAAGGAGTGTGGAGCAGCGAATCTGCCGGTTCATAGTAACCTCGCTTTGAAGTGTCGCATGCTTTCGTCTCCCGTTGCGGGAGGCCTGAGTCGAGTAAGAGCGTGAAGGGGGCGCAAGGCAGTTCCCGCGCCCCCTTCGATAGGTGATGACTTACGGCGCGAAGACCGCTTTTTGGAGGAAGGTCTTTCCGCCGGCTTCCATCTTGATCAGATAGAGCCCGGCGCCGACGTTCGTCGGACGCCAGACGACGGTCTGCTGCCCGGCCGGACGCTGGCCCTCGACGAGCGTCTCGACGAAACGTCCGGTCAGGTCGTAGATCGCGATTCTAACCGAGCCGGCAGCCGGAAGGACATAGTCGATCGTCAGCGCCCGGTTGAACGGATTCGGGAAGGCGCGGGTCAGCGCATAGTCGCGCGGCAGATCGACCAGCGGCGGCGCGGATTGCGGTCCGCGAATCACTACCCGGCCTATTGCGAAGGACTGGGTCAGGTTGCCCGGATAGCCGTCGGTCGCGAAGCCGCAGATGTAGTAAACCCCGCCTTCCACGACTCGCTCCGCGTTCCAGTCGCGCCGGACATTCCAGAGCATTGAACTTTCGCCGACTACCCCCCGGAAGGTGTGGTTGATGTAGTTATAGTCATACATCAACTCCGGGTTCGCAGCCAGGCCGGAGGTGTCGTCGGTGAAGTAGAGATAGACCGTGAAGGTGGTGTCGGTCTCGTTCGAGTCCTGAACGACATAGTGGATCCGCCAGGTCGAATCGGCGAAGACTTCGGTCATATCCCGGAACGGACTGTTGATGTCGAGTTCCGGTGCCGGATTCCATTCGACATTAAAGGAGAGGAAACCGGTATTATTGTCTTCGCGGGTTTCCCGCACCACACCGCCGTCGTTAAGCGGAGTGTCGAGTTCCCAAGTGATGGTATGAGCGCCCGGGGTTACAGTCCAGATCGTATCGGCGATCGAGGTGTAGGTCGTATCTCCGGCAAAGATGCCGCGACGGACTTCGGAATAGACATACTCGTCGTCGATCTTCAAGCGGATAGTGAACTCGGGCACTTCGCCGTCGCCTACCACCGTCCAGTCGCTCCGGAACCTCAACTGGTCTCCGGTGCGCGGCGTATAGTCGTTGTTCCAACGAGTCGAGTCCTCGTTGATCGGGATGCCGATGTAGGACATGCTCGAGCGAATATCGAAGAGGCCGTCATCCCACACGACCATTACGTCGTCGATGAAGGCTCCCTTGTCTCCGATGACGCGCTCGTTCGACTGCCATACGAAGCAGAGCCAGACGCGACGTTCGCCGGCCAGGATGGTGTCGCGGTCGTTCACGACTGCCGGGCGGCGGCACCAATTGACGACGGTATCGAGTTCGCGCCCCCGATTGTCGAGTTTACGCAAGTCATTCAGGAAGAACTGCCGTCGCTGCCAATCCAGCGGCCGGGTCTTGAAAGTGGTCAGCAGCCAATGTTCATCGCCGGCTGAATCGATCCACATAAACCGCCCGTATGCCGGGAGCGTTCGCATCGCGGTCGTGTCGGGGCGCGGCGGGTTGGTGTTGGGGACTTTGCCGATCGTCAGATAATTGTCGTTGTTGACCATGCAGACGACGAGCGAATCCCGCACCCCGGGGTCGATATCATTGTAATACCAGAAGATGACCGCCGCGTTCTTGGCTTGGCGTAGGTCGATCGGCCCCCACCAGGCCCAGGCGTTCTGGTTGTCCATATAGTCGTCGTCTTCCGGCCAGCGCGGATTGTTGATCGAGTCGCGGTTGGTATAGGCGCACCAGATCGAAGCCGGAAATCGGGCGTGCCGCCGGACGAGGACGTTGTAGGCCCAGTTCTGCAGACCCCAGGTGTAGTTCTCGTAATAGACCCCGATCTCGGCACGATACCAGTTGGGACGCGGGTTATAATGCCAGCGAATCGTCGGGTTCTGGGGGGGAGTGCCCCACGGCCAGCGGAGCGTCGCCACAGTTTGATCCTTGTCGAAGTCCTCGTCAACCAGCACCTGCCAGATGCTCAGCGCCGGCGAGGCCGCGAGGAGGATCATCACCACTGCAGCAATGAGCACTGCAGGAAAAAGTTTGCGAACCTTGCGCATGTAGCCTCCTTGAAAACGTGTGAACTGCGCGTCAATCTACCCGGTCTGGGATAGTCATTTGAACCCTTTTCCGAACGCCTTGCGCCCGGGAGGTCAGGCCGGGAATCATCCATCTTACCGATTCAAAATATAGAGACCTACAACAAGCAAAGTCAAGCCCTCACACTCCATCTTTGGCAATTTTCTTCGTCGCCGCACAAGTGAGGCTATGATACTGCAGCCGTGGAAGTCAATGACCTGATAATCGCTACTTTCTCCCCCCGGGTCAATCTTATCCGACGGTCGTAGCGCCCCGTGGATTCGATCCGGCCCAAGAGCGCCTCGTAAATGGCGCCCATGGCGCGAGCGGTGGTGAGCGGGCCGCGGATGTCGGGGGTAAGCGCCTCGCGAGCCTGTCGATAGAAACGTCGTGCAAAGGCAGCCTCTTCAGCTACCAAACTATGCAGTGCAGCCCGATAGTCTAATTGAAGGAAGTTGGATGGAGTCAGTCCATGTCGTGCGAGCGTCTCTATGGGAATGTAAACGCGCCCCCGTGCCTGATCTTCACCGATGTCGCGCAGGATGTTGGTCAACTGCATTGCTTTGCCGAGATCGACCGCAAACCCGCGAGCGGCTTCTGTCACGACGCCAAAGATGTGCAGGCAGAGCAACCCCACCGTTGAAGCAACCCGGTAGCAGTATAACTCCTGTTCATGACGTGTCGGGAAAGGGCGGAAGTCGAGATCGCTTGCAAGGCCCTCGAGCAAATCGTCGAAGTGCTTGCGTTCAAAGGAGAAACGTCGGACGGCTACAGCCAGGGCAAGCGACGTATCGTCACAGTATTGACCGGTATAGACGGTGTCCAGCCGGTTACGGAGTTGGGAGATAAGTGCACTGTCCTGCACAGCCTCAGCGGAGCCATCGGCAAAGTCCGCTGCATCGTCGCCGGCCCGACAAAAGGCGTAGAGGGCTTCTATGCCGCGCCGCTGAACCGGGGGAAGGATGAGAAAAGCAAGATAGAAGTTGCCGGCGGCTCGACGGGCGATGCGGGAGCAGGTTCGCCAGGCCCGGTTCAGGTCGGATCGCGATGCTGCTTCCAACGGCAGGTATGGTGCCAAAGTTCCGTTCATCTATTAAGAGCCGCGCGAATGAAAACTCTCAGTTTCGCCGGTCGGCCTACCCGGGCGCGATGATTGAGAACATCATAGTCGATGCTTTGAATAGCCCTTAGAGCAGCCATGCCGCCGCCCCAGTAGAGCCGCAACTGGCGTCCAAGTGGCCGGTTAACCAGATCGAGCAGGGCCTGGCCTTCTTCGAACATCGCCTCCGTTCGTTCAACGAGGTTGGCCATCATCTGCTTGAAGAGGGGGCCAGTCTCACGACGTTGGATCGCGTCTTCACTTACACCGAACCGGGCCATTTCAGACAGTGGAATGTAGATCCGGCCCCGCCTAAAGTCCCCCGCGACGTCCTGCCAGTGGTTAGCCAGTTGCAGTGCCGTGCAAATTTTGTCTGAGTATGCAAAAAACGGCTCATTAGATTCGCCGCCAAGCAGTAGAACAAGCCGCCCGACCGGATTTGCCGAGAGGCGGCAGTAATCGAGAAGGTCTTCCCAGGATACGTATCGCAGACAGGTGAGGTCGCGACGAAACGCCTGTAAGAGGTCGCGAAACGGCTCCAGCGGCAGTTTATGCCGCCTTATCGTTTCGCCCAGTGCGGCAAAAAGCGGATCGTCTGAATTTCCTTCTGCCGCATGTTCAAGACGCAATTCCCACTCATCAAGCAGCGCTGAAGGACTTCCGTCGGCTGGCTCGTCGGCGATGTCGTCGGCCAGGCGGCTGAAGGCGTAGAGGTTGTAGATATCCTTCCGGATTCGGCGGGGAAGGAAAAGTGATGCGACGCGAAAATTCTCGTAGTGATTTCGCGCCAGTTTCCTGCTCGCTTGATAGCCGACAGCCGCCTTTTGAATATCGCTACCAGCGGCTACCGAAGTTGCGAGCGCTGTCGGCTTCAGAACTCCCCGCCTTCGGGATATTCGTTGTAATTATCGTAAAGACCAGCGCTTACGGTAATCGTCTCGATTTCCTGAGCGCCGACCTTATTGGCTTGACGACAGGCTTGAATGAAGCAATCCCAGTGATAGAGTCCCTTCATCCCGGCCTGCCGGCTAAAGTAGCGCTTTTCGCCCTGGCGAATTTCCTTGTGGCAATAGATGCAGGTCGTCATTTCTCCTCCCGGTGTTGAACTCCCGTTCGTGATGTGGTTTCTAAATGGAGCATTAGCAAATAGTGTGCCCTAAAGTGCAGACTTGATCGACTTGAGCCGATCCTCGACTTCGGCTCTGATGGCAGTTAACTTATCCGGCGAATCGGCTTCGAATCGAAGAACAAGCACCGGCTGGGTGTTTGAAGCGCGCAACAATCCCCAGCCGCCTTCGGTGATGAGCCTCATCCCATCGACATCGACGATCTTGTACCGATCCCGAAACGAGTCGCGGACCTGCTCGACAACGGCGAATTTAAGGTCGTCGGGGCAGTCCACTCGGATTTCGGGGGTGTTGTAGGTCTGCGGCCAGTCATCGAGCAGCCGGCTGACCGGCCGATTCGAGCGAGCGACGATCTCCAGCAACCGCCCGGAAACATAGACCGCATCGTCGAAGCCATAGTAGCGATGTTTGAAGAAGATATGTCCTGACATTTCCCCTGCCAGTTCGGCGCCGGTGTCGTGCATCTTACTCTTGATAAGTGAGTGGCCGACCTTCCACATCAGCGGGTTGCCGCCATGCCGGGCAACGTCGTCGAAGAAGAGTTGTGAGCACTTCACTTCACCGATAACCGTCGCGCCAGGTCGCTCGAGCAGTAGATCGCGCGCCAGGACGGCGAGAATCTGATCTCCCCATAGCGGTCTCCCGGTTTCGTCGATGACCCCGATCCGGTCGGCGTCTCCATCGTAAGCGATGCCAAGTTCGTAGCGACCTTCCAGTACGACTTTTCTCAAGTCGGCAAGGTTCGTCTCAACGGTCGGATCCGGGTGATGATGCGGGAACCGGCCATCGACTTCGCTGTAGATGACATGAGCTTCGACTCCGAGCCGTTTAAGTAGTTCCGGCGCTGTAAGCCCCCCCACACCGCTGCCGCAATCTACCGCCACCCGAACCGGCCGGGCGACCTTTAGACGCGCGGCAAGATCGTCAAGGTACTCGGGAATAAGGTCATAGCGTTCAACGGTCCCGCTGCCTCGCTCGAACTCTCGCGACGCGATAATATCGCGGACCTTGAGAATCTCAATCCCGTAAATTGCTTCGCGTCCAAGCGATATCTTGAAGCCGTTGTATTCCGGCGGGTTATGGCTGCCGGTGATCATTATCGCACCGCCGGCTTCGAGGCGATGCGTCGAGTAATATGAGAGCGGCGTCGGGATCATACCCAGGTCAACGACCGCGAGCCCGGTCGAGAGCAAGCCGTCCGTCAGGTAGTCGCGGATATCGGGCGACGAGAGGCGCCCGTCACGCCCCAGCGATATTCGCCGGGCTCCTCCACGGATTAGATAGGTGCCGATGCCGCGTCCGAGATCGCGCACCACATCCGGCGTCAAGTCAACGCCGAAAACGCCGCGGATGTCGTATTCCCGGAAAATGTGAGGGTTGATAGTGCCTGGCTTAGTCAATGAACTGTCCTTTAGACCTTCTGCCCGATTATACGCGCAGGGGTTGGTTTTTGTTGGTCAGATTCCCAGCACCTGGCGGTATAGCGCCTCATATCGGTCGAGGATGGTGTCGCGATCAAACCGCTCGAATGCTGCGCGGCGGGCTTGATGTCCCATCCCCCGGCGACGCTCTTCATTGAACAGCAAATCTAACGCCGCTTTACTCATCGCCTCGGTGTCACCAACTTCAGTGAGGACGCCGGTCAGGCCATCGTCGATCACTTCCGGAAGACCTCCGGCACGACAACCGATGACCGGGACCCCACAAGCCATTGCCTCGAGTGCGGCGAGGCCGAAACTCTCGGCGTCGCTCGGCAAGAGCATCAGGTCGGTTGCTGCAACGACCCGTTCGACCTGTGCGATGTTGCCCAGAAGGTGGAGATCGTCAACGGATCCAGACTCGCGTATGCGTTGTACGGCTGCAGGCAATTCAGGGCCGTTACCTATCAAAATCAACTTGACGGGTATTTGTTCCCGGACCTTCAGGAAGACCGTAACAACGTCTTCGATTCGCTTGACCGGTCGAAAGTTCGATACATGAACCAGGAGACGTTCACCGCCCGGAGCAAAGCGCCGGCGAACCGGATCCGGTGAAAGATGCTCATAGTCTCTCGGATCGACAAAGTTCGCTATGACGGCGATCTCTCTATCGCAGTCAAAAGTTCGACAGACTTCCATTCTTAAGAATTCCGACACCGCGGTTACGCCGTCCGAGTGCGCGATGGCATACTTGACCACCGGCATAAAAGCCGGGCTGCGACCGACCAACGTGATGTCGGTGCCGTGCAAAGTGTTGACCACCTTGAGGCGGCCTCCGGTGATCGCTTTGGCAAGCAGCGCTGACGCCGCGTGCGGGATCGCGTAGTGGGCATGGATCAATTGCAATCCTGACTCGCCTGCGACCTCGGCCATCATCGAGGCGAGTGCTTGAGAATGGGGAGGATATTCAAAGAGCGGGTAGTCCGGGATCGAAACCTGATGGTAGTGAATCCCCGGCTGAGTCAAATTAAGCCGACCCGGGACGGCATAGGTGATAAAGTGCACCTCGTGCCCCCGTTCAGCCAGCCCCATTCCCAATTCCGATGCAACAACGCCGCTGCCGCCAAAAGTCGGCCAGCACGATATGCCGATTCTCATCCGAGGTCGCCCTGCCGAAGCGTCCACTCGATTGGATTTTCTATGCGAATCGCTTCGCGCACATGGAACGCTTCACCGTAGCGGACACCAATCATATCACCATAATGGCGGGCTCGTGTCTCTACCCGGTCCATAAACTCGGGACGGCTGATGAAGGTGTCGGGGGCTTCCCCAGATGCGGTGAAGAACTGCGAACGATATGCGCAGACCGCCGCCATCTTTTGCGCATGGTGCCGACTTACATCGACGATGAGCGAAACCGGGCCCTCGATATGCGCGAAGTAATGAAAGACCCGTCGCGGACGATGGGGTTCAAGCCCGGGCGAAAACTTGATCACACCAGCCCAAAAGACCGCCTCCCGCGTCAGCCTGCTAACGGCAGAATGGTCGGGATGCCGATCCGTTTCATAGTGGACAATGAGCAGCGTCGGTCTGGTAGCGCGCAGTAATTGGACCAGATGTTCCAGATTACCGGCATCGGGATAAATGGCGCTCTCCCGTGCTCCGAGATTCCACCTTTCAGCCTTGAGGATCTCCGCTGCCAGTGCGGCTTCGGCGGCTCGCGTTGCAATATCCCCTCGAGTCGATAGAGCAGCATCGGTAATGTCGAGAATTCCGGTTCGATAGCCCTTTTCGGCGAGGAGTGCGAGAGTTCCGCCGCAACCCAATTCTACATCGTCAGCGTGGGCGCCTATAGCCAGAGCGTCGAGGCCCGGCAATGCGCTATAATCCAAGGTGCTCAAGTGTCAGATGCAATGAGTAGAGAAACGAAGATCGGCTGGCAGCAATAAAACTCGATATTAGTCACCCAGTTCGATGACGTAATGACGGGGTGCAAGCAGGTTGACCTTTTCAGAAAGCGCTGATATGAATTGATCTCCATAGTGGGCAATATAGTAGAGTGGGCTGTCATGCCGCTCCTGCAACACCTCATCGGGCAGGAGATGTTCGATGACAAAGTCGGCGTGACGCAAGCGGGTTAGATCCCGGGATTCGATGCGGGTAAGCGCCAGCGATTTCAACTTCCCCCACTGGTAAGTCATCTTGCGCCCGGCCTGGTCGAGTTCGGTGGCAATAGCAACCTCTGCTTCCTCGGCGGCTTGTTCGATACGTTTTAGCCAGCCCTCAAGGTGCGCCATGCCACTATCGAAGAGCGAGGCAAGCGCCTCGCCGCTGCCACGCCGCCGCAACAGCATCTCACGCCCTCCCATTGCATCGGCGACGGTCCAGTTGTGTTTGTCGAGGTAGCGCCGCACCGGTCGCTCGACAAGCGTGAAACCAGATCGCGCCGCTACTAAGGGCCGCCCGATCTCCAACAACTCATAAGCCAGACCAATCTGCGCCTGATATGAGATTTCGGCCGGGCCGCCTACATAGATCCATGTCGGAAGCAGGTAATCCTGCAGCAACGGTCTTAGCAATGCCGAAGGCGAAAACCGGTGCGGTTCTCGGGCCGCAAGTTTCTTCAGGTCGTCAGAGGTAATGGGCTCACCCTCGGGACCGGCGCGCCAAACACCCGATTCCCCCTGTAAACGACGCCGCACTCCGTCGTCGCCATGATGCATGACCGGCAGGGCGTCGTCGCGGAGATAGACCTGAAGCGGCAGGTGAAGCAATGCCAGGGACCGCGACGAAGCGGCAAAGGATTGGTTCAGTTTCTCCGGACGAGCCAGTGCCTTTTGCCAAAAGGGGATGGAGCGTTCGATCAGTGCAGGGTGGCGCGGATCGACGAGCACAAGTCCTCGAGCCCCAAAGAGTTCGTTCATCATACGTCGAAAGGCGTCCGCAATGAACTCTCCCGGCTGGTAGGCTGACCGGATCAGTTCGACGACCCGGTCTCTGTGCGGAGCATTCTCTATCCAAACATCAACTTCGGCGATGGCAGCGTCGATCTCCGGCATCAAGCGGTGCAAACTGATCGATCTACCGGCAACAACATCGCGCGGTGCGTAAAGCGCTCGACGGGGTGTTCCACTCAGCGGCGGAAAGGCGATGCGGTTGACCTCGCCGAAGTCGGAATCGGCAGTTTCCATCCAAAAAAGCGGCACGACCGGACCATCCGTCTCCTCTGACAGTTGCCGCGCCAACCGGATGGCTGAGAGTGCCTTATAGGTAGTATATAGCGGTCCACCGAACAAGCCTGCCTGCTGCCCGGTAACGATGGCCAGCGTCCCGGGCTGGTCCAAGCGGACCAGGTTGGCTTCGATGGCGGGAGACAAATCCATCCCGCCGTAGCCCTGACGAAGTGCTTCGCCCAGTCCGTCCGGAATTGAGTGCTTTAGACGCCGATCGCGTGCAATACGGCGTGCTGCTGCACTGCGGTAGTCGCCGCCCAGAAGGTCTATCACACTATCATTCTGCGCGGCGAATTCCAGCATCACCTGGGGGACGTTGGGCAGGTTGGCCCAGTTCAATTGTTCAGACACGTCTTCGGCCTATGTAGATCATTCGAGGCGATGCAGCGGAGAGTGGATTCCCATCGTAGTCGCCTCGAAGAGGGCCGTATGGTTCCCATCCCGCCTTTTGGGTTAGTTCGATAACTTCCAACTTGCTAAAAAGTCGTACTGACTCCATTGACCTGCGCACCTCGACTCCTGTTCCTCGAACCCCAACACTTGCCATTCGATCCGCGAGACGCATATCCTTTCGGGTTATCCGTATGCGCTTCTCAACCCGGAGTCCTTCATTTACTTCAATCAACCGGTAGTGCTCTTCGATCTCGATGTCGGGTATTTGATCGTTCGCAAATTTGCCCGCTTCATCCCTTTCGCACTTGATCATTCTTTTACGCATCGGAGCATCGCGGACGCAGCGGCGAACGTCGTCGGGATTGGGTAGATCGAGGAGCAAGATACCATTTGGCTGGACGACAGCGGCAACGTCCCGCAAAACCTCCAAATGCTCCCGGTCGCTTGCGAAATAGCCGAAACTTGTAAACAGGCTAACCGCCAAACCAATTCGGGGTGGTGAGCCGAACGGCAACTGCCGCAAATCGCATCGCGCAAAATAGATGCTCTCAAACTGGCCGCAGTTCTGTTGCGCCTTACTCAGCATCGTGTCCGAGCGATCGAGGCCGATCACCCGATAGCCTTTGCCGGCAAGCGCGCGGAGGTATCTTCCTGCACCGCATCCAAGGTCCAGGCACCAACTGCCTTGCGGCAAGTCGTCAAAGAATGGCCAGGACAATACGAATCGGTCCGCTTCGGCTTGGTCGCGGTGGGCATAGACGAGGTCGTAATCATCTCCCGACCAGTCACGGAACCATTCTCTATGTGCAGTGGAACGAGTGATCAAGTGAGCAAGTTCAAGTGATCAAGTGTTCAAGTGATCAAGATTAAAGTTCGAGGATGTGGCAGAATGACCATCTCTGAACATTTCACCAACCGCTTTTAGTATAAGGGCTATATAATGGTGTTGCAATAAACCCCGCGTGCCGGTTTGAGACGGCCGCAAGTTCTCACTGAGTAATCACCCTGCTCGTCTTCATAAGCACCAAACATAGACTATATTGCTTTAGGTGCGAGCGGGAAGCTCTCTAACTTGCTCACTTTCTTACTTTCTTACTTGAACACTTCTCTTCATATTCTTGCCGTCGATGACGACGAAGACATCCTCGAGGTGATCCGTTATCATCTGACGCGCGAGGGATGGCGGGTTACCTTGCTTGCAGACGGAGGATCAGTCGTCCCTACCAGTTCGGGTACCGATCGTCCCGACCTAATTCTGCTCGATCTGATGCTGCCCGGACTCTCAGGGCTTGAAGTAGCCCGGCGGTTGAAGGGTTCGCCTGACCTCGCGAAGATCCCGATCATGATGATCACGGCTCGCGGCGAGGAATCGGACATCGTTGCCGGTCTGGAATTGGGCGCCGATGACTATATAGTCAAGCCTTTCAGCCCGCGGGTGCTGGTTGCCCGGATTAAAGCTGTGCTTCGTCGCAGGCAGCAATCTCCGGTCGGCGATACCGGTGAGCAACTTCAATATGATAATCTGCAGATTCTAACAGCGCAGTATCGAGCCCTTGTCGATGGTGAGGATGTCGCTCTGACCACAACCGAGTTCAAACTGCTCGGGTTTCTTGCCCGTCGGCCGGGATGGGTCTTCACGCGTAACCAGATTGTCGATGCCGTGCGCGGTGAGGATCACTTCGTCACCGACCGATCGGTTGATGTCCATATCGTCTCACTCCGTCGGAAGTTGGGCCAGTATGGCCGACTGGTCGAAACAGTGCGTGGCGTTGGCTATCGCTGGAAAGGATAATAGTGTGAAACGACGCCGCCCCCTGGCACTAATTCTTCTGACGCCGCTCCTGGTAGTGATGGTTGTCGTCATCATATTCCTCACCTGGATCGCCACCCGGACGACGCATCGCCTCTACGAAGATCAAATCCAGTTCGATCTGACCGGTATCGCCAACCTGACCGGGCGCATTCTCAGTATGACTCCCGACAGCAGCGACTCACTCCAGACCCTTGCTCGAAGGCTCGCTACCGAAACGGGAACGCGTGTCACCTTCATCGCGCTCGATGGTGAGGTCCTGGGCGACAGCCACGAAGAATCCTCCGTGATGGAGAATCATCTCTTCCGCCCGGAGGTGGCTCAGGCGTTAGCCTCCGGCAGCGGCCAAATCATCCGGCTCAGCCCGACGCTAAAGGTTCCGATGATCTATCTCGCGCAACAGGCCTATGCGGCAAGCGATACGGCAACCGGCAGCGTTCCCATTCTGCTGCGAATAGCAATGCCGGTCAAGCGGATCGATGAAGCCTTGAATCGTGCTCGCCCGGCCTTCTTCATCTCGCTGACGGTTGTATTGCTGCTTATGGCGTCGATCTATTTCGCGCTGACAAGGCGAGTGTTGAAGCCGCTAAAGGAAATGGAGACTACCGCATTGGCACTGGCGCGAGGAGACTACAACCAACGAACAAGGCCATCCGAAGTTGCCGAGTTGGCTTCAGTCTCCGAAGCGCTTAATCGAATCGCAGTCGAATCCGCCGCCCGCATTGAGCAGATTGTAAGTCAGAAACACCAATTAGAGACGGTGCTCGGTTCAATGGTCGAGGGCGTCATTGCGGTCGATGCCGATGACCGTATCATCAGTCTAAACCAGTCGGCAGGAAGATTATTCGGGCTTAGCAGCACTGCAGCATTCGGGCAAAACCTGACCGGCCTCCTGCGCTACCCGGTCTTGCAGCAACTTAGGGAGCAGGTCGCGCGCAGCGGGATCACCATGCAGGAGGAGTTCACCGTTGAGCCTGACAATCGAATAGTGCAGGTGCGCTGCTCGCCTCTGGGCAAGGCAATCCCGCCGGGAGGTGGGATGCTGCTGGTCTTCGACGACATTACTCAAATCCGGCACCTTGAGACAGTGCGTCGAGATTTCGTAGGAAACGTCTCACACGAACTGCGGACGCCGCTCACATCGCTCAAGGGGGCTCTTGAAGCATTGTCTCAGGGAGACTTTCCCGTCTCGGCAGACCGTATGAAGTTCCAGGTGATGGCCGAGCGGCAGGTCGATAGGATGAACGCGATTATCGAAGATCTTCTTACACTGGCAAGGATCGAGCAAGATCAGGCAAGCGGCCATCTTAGATTGGAACTCTGCCGGATTCGAGATGTCATAGACGATGCAATTAGTAACTGCCTGCGTAAAGCCGAGGCGCGTAGTATCACACTACAGGCTGAAGGACCCGTGGATCTGATGGCGATGGCTAATCCCTCACTGCTCGAACAAGCCTTGGTCAATCTGATTGACAACGCACTCAAACACAGCATCCCGACAGGATTGGTGAGGGTTAGCGCAGCCCGCGTCCAGGACGGTGTCGAGATTTCGGTTCAGGACCAGGGAATAGGTATCGAAGAGCAGTATCTGTCGCGACTTTTCGAGCGCTTTTATAGGGTCGATCGCGACCGAAGCCGCAAGATGGGGGGGACGGGGTTGGGCCTGGCTATCGTCAAGCATATCGTTCAGGCGCACGGCGGGCGGATCGAGGTCGAAAGCAAGGTCGGGCAGGGAAGCGTATTCAGGATCAGGCTTCTTGAGGATTGATGACGCAGATAGTAAGTTTGGGGTGCCTGTCACCTATTGGGGGAACAATCCGGCGATTCTTTCGTATCAACTTGTGAGGGGGGACACAGACGTCTGTCAATGTGGAGGGTATCATATGAATCATCAACCGTCCGACACGATACCTTCACCCCGAACCGAATGAGGTGTCGCCGTCGGACGACCGAAGGACAGGGACGTCATTCCGCCCGACGGCCCTGTCCCTCACCTTAGATCGCTCCCGGTGTCGCGGCACCGGGAGCGGCGTTTTTTGAATGCAGTGTGGAATACTGAATACTGAATGCGGAATTCGGAGTGTGGAATCTGGAGTGCCGTCACTCACTTCACTTGGAATGACTCCCACATTCTTAATTCTTAATTCTTCACTTCCTATACCCCCGGTCTTTCGGGAATTCGGGCATATCGGGAACCGTCATCGGCTCCTTCTCGATCTTGTCGAGGAGATACTTTATGGTGTAGTCGAGTGACGGGTCTTTGCCCTGCATTGTCGAAGCCGGGTCATCGACGACCTCGATATCGGGATCGGTGCCCCAGCCTTCGATGAGCCATTTCCGGTCGCTGACGCCCCAGCCTGTGAACTCAGGTTGGGTTACCATTCCGCGATCTACCAACGGCTTGTCGCCCCGGATGCCGACCCAACCGCCCCAGGTGCGGGTTCCGATTACCGGTCCTAACTTCAGACGCTTGAAGCCTTCGGTGAAGGTTTCGCCGTCGGATCCGGTCTCGCCGTTTGAAACGGCGGCCAAATGACCGTAGAAGGCGGTCGATGGGCTGCGATAACGGAGACCGTGCCGGGCCATCCCGGCGCTGACGAGGTTGCGGTCCAGGTGCGCCAGGATCATTTCGGCAACAAATCCGCCTCCATTGTAGCGGACGTCCATGATGAGCGCCTGTTTGGTGTGTTGCGGCTGATATCCGGCGGTGAACTGCGATAGACCTGCTCCGCCCATATTGGTCAGATGGATGTAGCCGATCTTCCCGCCCGACTTCTCCTCCACATAGCGTTTGCGTCCGTCAACCCAGTCATTGTAGCGGAGCGCGGCTTCACTCGCGAGCGGCTTGACAACAACATTGCGCGCTGCATCGAGGGAGGGTGTGCTGTTCAGCGATATTTGGGTGATGCGGTCGGCAGTGCCAAGCAGGAGTTCGAAGTAATCAGGCACGGAATTGGTCGAGCGGCCGTTGATGGCAACGATGTACTCTCCGGCTTTGGCGTCGATGCCGGGCGCGGCAAGCGGGCTGGTTGCGTTAGGCTCCCACGGACGTCCGGTGATCACCTGGTCGATCCGGATAAAGCCTGTGGCGTCCCGCGAGGCATCGATCCCCAGCAAGCCGGACGGGCGATGTTTGGCGCCTTTGACATCTCCGCCCCAGACATAGGTGTGCGAACAGTTCAACTCGGCGAAGAGTTCCCCAATCAGATCGTTCAACTCACCGCGGGTCGAAATGCGTGCGGCAAGCGGGCGGTACTTGGCGCGGATCGCCTTCCAGTCCACTCCGTGCATATTGGGATCCCAGAAGAAGTCGCGCTGCAAGCGCCAGGCTTCGTCGAATATCTGCTGCCATTCAGCGCGGACATCGAGGCGCATTTCCCAGCCGCCTAATTCGACCTTTTTCGAATCCTCCTTGTCGCCTCGGCCACCTCGACCGCCTCCTCCGCCATCGCTACCCTCTTCATCGACACCCATCAAGGTGAATTCGCCCTTTTGGCGATAGACCAGTTTCTTGCCACCTATGGCGAGATCGTAACTGTCGATTCCTTCGACCGCAACCTTGTCCTTCTTCTTCTTCAAGTCGAAGCGGTGCAGGTCGTATCGCCCGAGTCGATCGTCATCGAAAAGGCCGCTGCCGAGCATCCCTTGCCGCTCCCATGCCAGGTAGAAGACCTTCTCCTCTGTGGCCTCCAAGGCGCCATAGTTGCCTGCAGGTATCGGGAAGACTGCGACGCGCGAGGCGAGGCCGTCGAAGTCGATCTCGACCTTGACCGAGTCTTTCTTGTCTTTATCCTTCTCCTTGTCCTTGCCCTTTCCCTTTCCAGAGTCTTTACTTTCCTTTCGACCACCCCAGCCTTCGTCGTCGTCGCTCCGCGGATCGACTTCCGGCGCAAAGGGCGACGGCGTCCCCTTCTTCAAGCAGTAGGCATAGATCTTCGTCCGGCGGTCGAGGATGTAGGTCATTTCCATTCCGTCGAGTACCGGGTTGGCTTCACGGTCCGAGAGGAGGAAGAGGTACTTGCCATCCGTTGACCAGGCCGGCGAATGGCTGCTGACGAAGTCGTCGGTGACGGGCGTAGATTTACCGGTTACAGAGTCCCAGATCTGGATGATGGAGTTGTAGTTTCTCTCCGCGCGGGCATAGGCTACGAACCGGCTATCGGGCGACCAGCGATACTGGGAAATCTCCCAAGTGCTCTTGTCGATGACCGAGGTCTTGCCGTCGGGGATGGACATCACGATCAATTCACACTCTTCGTTGCCAAAGAGGACCTTTTTGCCATCGGGCGACCAAACCGGCGGGAAATGCCAGCCCCGGCTGTCGGTGCCGAGCACTTTAGAGGTTCCTCCTTCGGCGGGGTAGAGGTGGAGCACTTCCTCACCGGAGGCGTCGGTCCACGCAGCGATCGACTTGCCGTCGGGAGACCAGCGGGGGTACTTCTCGCGCGACCCGGCGCTATAGGTCAACTGCCGGATGAGGCCTTCGCCCTTGGCCGGGGCGGTGACGATCTCGCCGCGCGCCGATAGAATGATCCTCTTCGCGTCGGGTCCGAGGTCGTAGTCGGTGATGAAGTCGCCCGGCTGGAAATACTTGACGCGAGCCTGCAAGCGGTCGGTCGGCAAGGCTATCGGTATAGCTCGATCCTCGTTCTTTGCGAGGTCATAGAGACGCAGGTCCATCCCTAATTGATAGACGATCCGGTCGCCGCCCATCGAAGGGAACCGGGCGTCGAACTCCTTGTGAAAGGTGTGCTGCTTCGGTGCGTTGCCATCGGGATTCATCGAATGGATGTTAGCCCGGCCGTCGCGGTTGGAGAGGAAGTAGATCCGGCCGCCCTTATGCCACATCGGGAAGCCGTAGTCGCCCTTCCAGTCCTTGAATGCTGCACCCTTGCCGGTAACGTCGGTGAACTCGGGCACGCCCAGATCGCCGACCCAAATGGTCATTGCCATGCCGCCTTGATAGCGCTTCCAGCGGTGATTTTCAAGAGTGAGGGGGTTGAAGGCGATGCGCTTGCCGCCCGGTTCGAAGGTGACTAGCGCAGCCTTGTCAAGCCCGATCGAAGCCGCTATCCCGCCCTCGGGAGCGACGCGATAAACGCGAAAGCCGCGATAGGGAATCTCGCGCGTCGAACGAAAGAGGATGTTGCCGGACAGATCCCAGCCGATGGATTGATCGGTATGGGGGTGATAGGTGAGCCGTCGCGGTTCGCCGCCGCTGGAGGGAATCAGAAAGACGTCGTCCTGACCATCTTCCTGGCCGGTGAAAGCAACCCATTTGCCGTCGGGGGAGAACTTCGCATACTTCTCTTCGCCTTCGTGGGTCGTGAGCCGTAAGGCGGTTCCACCGGTTACGGGGACCTTCCAGAGATCGCCTTCCGAGGTGAAGACGACCCAGTCTCCCGAGATTGCCGGAAAACGGAAAAACCCGGGCTGATCGGGTTCCGTGGCGGCGTTTGCGTTACCTGGAAGATGCCCTGTCGATGCTATGATGAGCAAGACAAGGCTGACGATGTGTCCGAGCGATCGCAACATGGCGGCACTCCGAAAGACGAATTGAAGGGATGACTGCCGACGACCGTCAGCAGCCTCTCGGCACCTGTAACTTGTTATCTTAGGCCTTTACTAAGTGCCTAAGCGATAGAGCACTTGCGCTACTACCCCTGCCGTTCGATCTTATACTTGCGATAGTACTTATCGACACGGCCAGCGGTATCGACCAGTTTCTGCTTACCAGTGAAGAAGGGGTGGCAGTTGGAGCAGATTTCGATTTTGACGTCTCCGACTGCCGTCCGGGTCTGAAAGGTGTTCCCGCAAGCACAAGTCACGGTGGCCAGATTGTAAGCGGGATGGATGTCGGGTTTCACGAGATTCGTCCTGTATGGGTTGCTATAGGTTATGAACGAAGCAATATAGGGCACTCTCCGACCGGGGGCAAGCACCACGGGGGGCAAGTTTAGATGATATCAAGATTCAATGGGTGCGACCCGCTTGCGACATGGCTGTCCGCCCGCTAAATTGATTCGATTAAGTCATGATCCTCTGGGTCGATTAACCTGACTCCGCAAGTCTATAATTCCTCTATTTCCTCCAAGACCCACTTTGCCGGAACGAATTAAAGCCTGTCTCATCGACGCCGCCGGATTGGAGAGGACGCTGGCCCGGCTGGCAGCCGAGATCATCGAACGAAACCGCGGTGCCGCACGTATTGCTCTGGTCGGCATACGAACCCGGGGCGCACCGCTCGCCTACCGCCTGGCCCGCCTCATCGGCATTATCGAAGGCACCGGCGACCTGCCGGTCGGTATCCTCGACATCACCCTCTATCGCGACGACTTTCTCATTTCGAACCGAACCCCTATGGTGCGCGCGACAGACATCCCGTTCGACATCCAGGACCAGGCGGTGGTGCTGGTGGACGATGTTCTCTTCACCGGTCGGACCGCGCGGGCGGCAATCGACGCCATCCTGGACTATGGCCGCCCCGACCGGATACAACTCGCCGTCCTGATCGACCGTGGTGGACGCGAGATGCCGATCCAGGGCGACTTCGTGGGCAAGAAGGTCGTAACTTCGCCCGGTGAAGAAGTGCGCGTTCACTTGACGGAAGTCGATGACATCGATGAAGTCGTCATTGTCGAGACTGAGCATGCCTGATTCAGCCCCTCGTGACTCGCGCGAATTGCGGCATATGCTCGGACTCGATGGTCTGGCACCCGCAATTATGACTGAGATACTCGATACCGCGGGAACATTCCTTGAAGTCCTCGACCGCCCCATCCCCAAGGTTCCGTCGCTGCGCGGAGTAACCGTCGCCAACCTCTTCTTTGAAAACTCGACCCGTACCCGTCTCTCATTTGAACTGGCCGAAAAGCGACTCTCGGCGGACACAGTCAGCTTTTCAGCAGCAGGCTCTTCGGTATCCAAGGGCGAAACGCTGCTCGACACAGTGCGCAACATCGAAGCAATGAAGGTCGATGCTGTAGTGATACGACATGGCGCATCCGGAGTGCCGCATTTCCTTTCGCAACGCATCGACGCTGCGGTTATAAATGCCGGCGACGGCACCCATGAGCACCCCACCCAAGGACTGCTCGATATTTTCACCTTGCGTAAGGAATGCGGACGGATAGAGGGATTGAAAGTCTTGATATTGGGCGACATCGCCCATAGTCGCGTAGCCCGCTCGAACATCTTCGGACTGACTGCCCTCGGCGCCGAGGTGAAAGTCTGCGGTCCGGCAACGCTCATCCCCCGCAACGTGGAGTCGCTTGGTGTTGAAGTCGCATCAGATCTCGATGAAGGACTGAAGTGGTGCGATGCAGTTAACGTCCTGCGACTGCAACTGGAGCGAATGAACCAGGGGTTGATCCCGTCGCTTAGGGACTATCAGCGTCAATTCGGCCTTACCCGGGAGCACCTTGAGCGCGCCGATCGGGAGATTGTCGTGCTTCATCCGGGGCCGATGAATCGGGGCGTTGAAATAGACTCGGACGTCGCCGACGGTCCCTTTTCGGTGATCCTCGAGCAGGTTACTCATGGCGTCGCGGTTCGCATGGCGGTGCTCTTCATGATCCTTGGACATGAACGCGAAGAAGGAAGGGGTTAGTCGGTGAGCAGCATAAAGGTCGGATTGGGAGAGGCAGATCGGATCGTTGTCCGCGGAGCACGCGTTTTCGACCCTCAAGTCGGACTTGACCGGGTGACAGACATCCTTATCGAAGATGGTGTCATTAGTTCCATTGGCGACTTGAGTCCGTCTCAACAGGCGCAGGTTATCTCGGGCAAAGGCTGGCTTGTCGTGCCCGGACTTTACGATATGCACGTCCACTTGCGCGAGCCGGGTCAGGAGCACAAGGAGACCGTTCGCACCGGATGCGCAGCCGCCATGGCTGGTGGATTCACCGGTGTCGCCTGCATGCCAAACACCGATCCGCCCATAGACTCGCCGGGTGTCGTCCGGTTTATTCGTGAGCAAGCAACCGGACTGCCAGTCGAAGTTTATCCTGTCGGGTGTGTTACCAAGGGCCGGGCCGGTAAAACCCTCGCCGACATGGCCGAACTTGCAGTTGAAGGCGTTACTGCTTTCAGCGACGACGGTGCGCCGGTAGCGACCGCCGGACTGATGCGCCGGGCCCTCGAGTATGCTGCAAAGAGCGGCGCAGTCATCGTTGAACATGCCGAAGAGCCGAGTCTCACCTCAGGAGGCGTCATGCACGAAAGCGCCGCATCGACCCGTTTCGGCCTTCCCGGGTGGCCCGCCGTCGGCGAGGAAATCTGCATTGCACGCGACATTGCTCTCGCAGAATATACCGGCGGACGCTTGCATATCGCCCACGTCTCAACGGCAGGTTCGGTAGCGCTCATACGGGAGGCGAAACGACGCGGCATCGCTGTAACCGCCGAGGTGACCCCGCACCATCTGACCCTCACTTGCGAACTCCTCTCGACGTACGATTCCGATTACAAGGTCAATCCGCCGCTGCGGGAGTCCCGCGACTCTGAAGCCTTGCTTGAGGGCCTGCTCGACGGAACCATCGACGCCATTGCGACCGATCATGCTCCCCACGCCCGTGATGAAAAGGAAGTTGAGTTGATCAGCGCTCCCTTTGGGATGCTCGGTCTTGAGACCGCCCTCGGCGTGATCTTGACGAAGTTTGTCCAGACTAATAGACTGCCCCTCGAGCGGTTGATCGATGCGATGACCGTTCAACCCCGTCGTATAATGGGGCTTCCTCCGGTGCGGATCGAACCAGGTGCCCGAGCCAACCTGACCCTCATTGCTCCGAATGAAGATTGGGTGGTCGATCGCAGCCAACAGAGTTCGAAGTCGATCAACACCCCTTTCCATGGCTGGGAACTAAGAGGTCGAGCGAAAGGGGTCATCCTGGGTCAACAGTACTATCTTGCATGACCTTACATAGCGTCATCGAAGTCTTGACTACCGCTTCAATGTGATCATTCTCCTGACCAATGACGACGGCGTCTATGCTCCCGGCCTCCAGGCGCTGAAGGAGGCACTCGAAGGCTTGGGCGATCTCTGGGTCGTGGCTCCCGCCGGCGAACAGAGCGGCGTCAGTCACGGCTTTTCGCTCTCCGGACCGTTACGGGTCGAGGAAGTCATCTGGAATGGACACCGGTTTGGACTCGCGGTGAACGGAACCCCGGTCGATGCAGTGAAATTGGCGATTCGGGCGCTGTTGCCTGAGCCGCCTGGACTAGTCGTCAGCGGGATAAACCGGGGCGAGAATTCGGGTGTCGATCTGCTCTACAGCGGAACGGTAGCCGGTGCGATGGAAGGCGCATTACTGGGTTTTCCCGCGGTCGCAATCTCCCAGTCGCTCAGAATCCCGGGACCTCACGGCGAGTCGCGTCCGATTCCACCCTCGGGAAGAGAAGCCTGGAGCCGTCGCAAAGTCGATTACACCGCCGCGGCTCACTATGCGCGAATCGTCTGTGAAGCGGTAATTAAACGTGATTTGCCTGCCGGAAGGCTCCTCAACGTCAACGTCCCCCTGTTGCATATGAACGATATCAAGGGTTTGCGAGTAACCCCTCAAGCGGACTCATATTACGAAGAGAGCCTCGAGCGGCGCCACGATCCACGCGGCGTCGGTTACTACTGGAGTAGTTGGAAGAAGGCGGAGCGGGATCACGGCAACGATTCGGATGTAAGTTACTTAAAAGATGGGTATGTGACGATTACTCCGGTGGCGCCAAAATTAACCGACGAGGCGCTGCTTGCACCGGTTGCCGAGTGGTTCAAGTCATAGGGATACATATTGACTTTTTCGCGTGAGACCATACTAATTCTCGACTACGGCGCGCAATATACCCAGTTGATAGCGCGCCGGTGCCGGGAGGAGGGCGTTTTCAGTTGGATAGAGTCGTGGGACTTTCCGCTGGACCAGATTCGTGCAATGGCTCCTGTTGGGATTATCCTATCGGGCGGGCCGAACAGCGTTTACGACAAGGGTGCGCCGGTGCGCTGGCGCGATCTGGCCGGGCTCGAGATTCCGGTCTTGGGCATTTGTTATGGCTTGCAGGTGATGATGAAGGAGGAAGGCGGGTCGGTTGAGGCGGCAGTGCGTCGTGAATATGGTCGGGCGGTCGTTGATGTCGTCGCACCAGGGCGGCTTTTGGAAGGCCTTTCGCCGAAAGAGCCGGTTTGGATGAGCCATGGCGATCACGCGACACAACTGCCTGAGGGATGGTTCGTTACCGCCCGGAGCGACGCGGGGGTCATCGCCGGGATAGAACATCGGAAGAAGCCTCTCTTTGGGGTGCAGTTTCATCCCGAGGTTAGCCATACACCCTCAGGTGACCGCATTATTCGCAACTTCCTGCGCAATATC
Organism: Calditrichota bacterium; assembly: GCA_016867835.1. Classification (NCBI taxonomy): domain Bacteria; kingdom Pseudomonadati; phylum Calditrichota; species Calditrichota bacterium. The sequence continues at coordinate 32,217 of VGIQ01000016.1, forward strand.
TGCGGCGCCCGAGCCAGTTGGACCATGGCTTCCTATCTGCGCGAAGCCGAAGATTCTGCGGGGGCGTTTCTCGAGTCTGCCAAGGGACTTTGTGCGCTCTCGGGAGGAGTCGATTCGACGGTGGTGGCAACTCTGGCCGCTCGAGTGGCGCCCGATCGGGTGGAGTGCGTCTTCGTTGATACCGGACTATTGCGCAAGAATGAAGCCGCCCAGGTTGAGGCGCTCTTTAGACCTCGCTTTGGCAATCACTTGCATATCATCACTGCCGGGCGCGACTTCCTTGCCGATCTGAAAGGGGTCCTCGATCCTGAGGTGAAACGGCGCCTCATTGGACACCGTTTCGTAGAAGTCTTTAAGCGAGAGGCCTCGCGGTTCGGAGGAGTGCGTTACCTGCTGCAAGGGACGATTTATCCCGACGTAATCGAATCGGCGTCCGCCAAGGGTCCGGCCGTTGTCATCAAGACTCATCATAATGTAGGCGGCTTGCCCGAGGAGTTGGGCTTCGATCTAATCGAACCGCTGCGCTATCTTTTCAAGGACGAAGTGCGGCAGTTGGGCCGGGAAATGGGGCTGCCGGAAGCGATCCTGATGCGGCATCCCTTCCCCGGACCGGGACTGGCAGTAAGAATCCTCGGCGAAGTTACCGGCGAGGCCGTATCCCTCTTGCAGGAAGCAGACGCTATCTTCATAGAAGAGTTGCGCGAGGAGGACCTCTACGACCGCGTCTCGCAAGCCTTTGCCGTGCTCCTGACCGACCGGACTGTTGGTGTGATGGGAGACAGCCGCACCTATGAACGGATTCTCGCCTTGAGATCGGTCAACACCCGCGACTTTATGACGGCAGACTTCTCGCCTCTACCATTCGACTTCCTCGCCCGGGTAGCGTCGCGCATTGCAAATCAAGTGCGCGGCGTGAACCGGGTCGTTTACGATATCACCTCCAAACCCCCTGCCACAGTCGAATGGCAATGAAGACTACTTCGACCCACCTCCGGTGGTCTGTCCGGTTTGCGTTCACGCTATTAGCGCTATTGCCTCTTACACTTGCATCGGAGCGAGTCGATCCTGCCGAAGAAGCCTATCAGACGATCCGCCAGGCTTTCGAGCGACGCGAGGACGAGCGTCTGCTGGCAGAAATCGACTCCTTTAGAACTGCTCACCCCGGTTCAAACCGCCTCTCGTCAATAGCGCTGCTGGCGGCACAGGCATCGCTCCAAACGCGCGACCTGGATCGTGCGCGCGCCGAATGCCGCAGACTAACTCTACAATTCCCTGAATCGGGCTATCTCGACGACGCCCGGCTTATAGAAGCCGAAGTCGAACTGCTTGCCGGTCGATTTGATGACGCCGAGCGGCTACTGGGTTGGGTTATCGGATTTGCGGCAGATAGAACCCTGGCGGAGAAGGCACGGACCCGGCTCGGTGAGTTAAATGCGTGGCGTGAAGCCGAAACCTTACGCTCAGGCAAATCGTCACCACCTCCCCGGGATACACTTCGCGTCGGACTTATACTCCCCTTGTCGGGGAATGATGCCGAAGTCTCGGCCGGTTTCCTGCGTGGTTTCCTTTGGCGTCATAATACCGGCAGCAGCGTTGAACCGTTTGTCTGGGACAGCGAAGGCGATCCGGTCCGGGCGGTGCGTCTTATGCAGCGAACATCGCGGGAAGGTCGGGTAGGGCTGTTTGTGGGGGGGAGTGCCGGTGACGAGACGACGGCACTGGCTGTAGCCGCGGAGCAGGCTGGAATTCCCTTTCTGGCTGCCTTGTCGCCTGACGAGGGGATGGCTGCCATCGGGCCGAACGTCTTTCAGGGACGGATCGACTACGGTGCTATCGGACACCGGCTCGGCTGGCATGCCGCCGAATCCGAAGGCCACCGGACTTTCGCTATAATCGCACCGATTACGCGCCCGGGGCGGACAACGGCAAGTGCCTTCCGCGAAACGGTATCCAATGCCGGCGGACGAGTAGTCGCATCGGAGACTTACTATCCCGGAGCCATCGACTTTTCGCATCAACTGAACCGCATCCGTCAGGCCGGCCTAAGGCTCGCTTTCAACGACTCACTGCAAGCCATTTACGATGAAAACGGCATAATCTACTGGGACGGCCTACCCTTGGTACCGGCACGAGAGCAGTTGATCGAGCAAGATGATGACGTTGAAGGAAGTGGCGCAATGACACCGCGCAGGTTGAGACTCAGCCCGGCCTTCTGCGATTCGCTTTGGAAACTTGCCGATCAAAAGGCTCTGAGATGGATGGAATCGACCGGGCGTGAAATCGATTCGCTCGCAATACCGGTTACGAGTATCGATGCGATCCTGATGATCGTCGAGCCAACCAGCATTGAAATCCTCGCGGCTCAATACGCCCGTCAGAACATCCTGGCACAACTTTATGGAGACGAGAATTGGGCCGACCGGGAGAAATTGATGCGGGTTCAACGTTATGTGGATGGCCTGATTTACGCCGAGCCGTTTCCTGCCGCCGGTGGCGAGAAATACGAGAGTTTCACAGTTCAAATGACAGATGCCGGTCGCAGCGGACGTCTCAACAGACATCATTTGGCTGGGGAGCGAGCCGCTCGGGTAGCGAGGGAATCACTTGAAGGAGCGCGTTCACCAGCCGACGTGCGGCGCGCTTTGGGTTTAATGCGGGACGTTCAAACCTATTCAGGACCGGTCGGTCTGTTACGGGACGAACGAGTGAACAAGCACCTGGGCCTGATCCGTCTCTACCGGGGGCAAATCGAGCCGCTGGTATGGGAGTCGCGATGACGCCTGGCAGAGTGCCGGTTTGACGATCATCGATGGGGCGGTAATGGGGGTGGTGCAAGGTTTGACCGAGTTCCTTCCGGTCTCATCGAGCGGTCATCTGGCGCTTTCAAGACATTTGCTTGGAGTCGGTCTGGCCGAAGATGTAGGCTTCGAAGTTTCCGTTCATGCCGGT